>CAYTUO010000207.1:0-7978 GCA_964441015.1 uncultured Pleurocapsa sp. | reverse complement strand
GAGACATTTGACTCTAACAAAGTAAGCTGAGTACAAGATTTTGTGGCTTTATAATCGCTTCTAATATCACCCGAATGTGTTGGTTCTGGGAGATGTGGCAAACGAGCTAGACTGGCTAGGAAAAAAGCTCTGGATCTTGTTTGTGGAACTCCATAATGTGCGGCATTTAAAGATGCCGATACAACTTTATAGTCCCAGGATTCAAGCTGCTCTGTTATTTCGTTTCTAATTACGCCATCGTAAGCCTTCAAAATTTCAGGCACATTCTCCATGACAACATAAATAGGTCTAAACTCCTGCACAAATTCTAAAAAAGTTCTATGTAGCTGATTTCGAGAGTCTCTAAGGGTGCGACAATCAGCAGGAATATTTCTTGAAAATCCTTGACATGGAGGCCCCCCAATGAGGGCTGTTAGTTCTTCTCTTTGCAAACCCAGACTTAATCGCAAGTCTGAAGGGTTAACCTTACAAATATCCTGATGTACGATTTTAGTGTTTGGGTAATTGTGCTTATAGGTTGCTAGGGCTTTTGCATCCACATCAATCGCACAGATAGATTCAAAGCCAGCTAGGTGAAAACCCGTCGTCAATCCGCCTGCTCCAGAAAATAAGTCAATAATCTTGTATTTCATTATTGAATACTATAGTATTCGATTTAGAACGTCAACTGGCTCCCCTAAAGACCATATTGGCAAGCACAAACTTACAAAACAAATCCATGAATCAATCGCTGAACTCTAATAATTAATTTAGTTTTTTATAAGCCTTTAGTATTGCAGATGCGGTACAAGATAGTCTATGTTGCTTTCATAACGAAGATAATTTTTATATGTCAAGCGATCGCCCGCTCGCTCCAACCCATTGAGACGAGATCGCTTATGCTCTATTCTGGAAAGGGAAAAAGCAGATTGATAGGATTAGGGACGAGCAAAAATGCGAATTTTAATGATGGGGGGAACTCGATTTATAGGGGTTTATTTGACTAAAATTTTGGTAGAACAGGGTCATGAGGTTGTCTTGTTCAATCGAGGCAATAATCCTACACCTGTGGAAGGGGTAAAGCAGATTCAAGGCGATCGCGCCGATCCGACTCAGTTAAAGGAAAAACTTGCCTCAGAAACTTTTGATGCGATTTTTGACAATAATGGTCGGGAAGTAAGCGATACTCAGCCTTTAGCGGAGATATTTACCGGGAAAATCCAACACTTCGTTTATGTCAGTTCGGCCGGCGTTTATCTCAAATCTGACCAAATGCCCCATATCGAGGGAGATCCAGTCGATCCTAACAGCCGTCATAAAGGCAAATTCCAAACTGAAACTTACTTAGCAGAAGCGGGGTTGCCTTGGACTTCCATTCGTCCAACTTATATTTACGGGCCACAAAATTATAATGACTTAGAAGCTTGGTTTTTTGATCGCATCGTGCGCGATCGCCCCATTCCGATTCCTGGAAATGGCTTACACTTTACTCAATTCGGTCACGTTAAAGATCTCGCTAAGGCAATGGCGGCGGTTTTAGGAAACGAACGAGCGATTGGAGAGATTTATAATATTTCGGGCGATCGCTACGTGACTTTTGATGGATTGGCGCGTGCTTGCGCCTCAGCAGCAGGAAAGTCCCCCGAAGAATTGAAAATCGTTCATTACGACCCTAAAAAGTTCAATTTTGGCAAGAGAAAAGGATTTCCCTTGCGAGTACAGCATTTCTTTGCAGATGTTCATAAAGCGATCGCGCAATTGAATTGGCAACCAGAATACGATCTCTTATCTGGACTCAAAGATTCCTTCCAAAATGATTATCTAGCTTCCGGCCGTCACGAAGCTGCGATCGATTTCTCTGTCGATGAGGAAATTCTTGCTGCAAAATTATCAAGTTTTATGTAATTAGCAACAAGAGCAGAGATAGAATTTCCTATGATTGTATTGGAGTTAAACTAAGGTTAATCAAAGGTTTACTCCATACATCACAGGGGTTATAGTCAATGGATGATGTGGAAACATCCTACTTCAAAGGTGGGTTTGAAATTCTGCATGCTGTTGCCAACCGTGTCCGCCTCCGTGCTGTAGACGCAAAGGCTAAAGCGGAATTAAATACGATAGCGCAACAACTAAGACAGCAAGATGGAGTCTGCTCCGTCAGCGCGAACGAACAAACAGGAAGCTTGCTCGTTACTTTCGAGCCAAACAAACTGCCATTATTACAACTAGAAGAAGCCCTTCAACCTTTTGCTATTTCCGAAGCACGCTCCTTGCCAGAAACATCTTGGTTGGAAACTTTTTCACAAGTCTTTACGGGAGTGCAATCGCTGATTCCACCGCTAGTTGGACTGATGACAACGAGGTCTTTAGGGATGTACGGCTGGCGAGCAATGGCAACCTACTTAGTCACCACGGGTTTAACCCGCGAGGCGATCGCCAACCTCAATCTAGAATTGCCTGTCAGATCTCAAGACACCCCAACAACAGAGACGCAAAAAGACGAGCCATCAATCAAGTCTTCTAGCGTTGCCTATAGCATCATTCATCAAATTCCCGGACGCATTCGCTTTCACATTCCTTGCCTTGCTTGGGATCGCAACTATGTCAGGGAACTCGAACGTTTAGCCGCAGCAGACAAGCGAATGATAAGTCTGCGAGTGAATCCTGACAGGGCTTCTGCGATCTTGAGCTACCGAGCGGATCTCCTTTCAGACTCATCAGCTTTGATCGACCTGATTCAGGCTGCTGCTCGACCAAACCCTTCAAAATCGGATCGTCAGCCTGCCGATTTGATAAAGCCTCAGATCGTTACTGAAGAGTCTCCCGATCTAATGATTGCTCAGGAAGAAGAGCAAGCGATCGCACCATTAATAACAGCAACTTCGTCAGACCCTTTAGAGGAAACTACAGATGAGCCAAGCGAGGCAATAGAGCCATCAACCCTAGAAAAGACGAGTCCTTGGTCGCATTTCAAGTCTTGTATGCTGGCGCTAATGCTGAAATTCATGGCCAATCTGCCCGTCAAGCCAGCCAATGTTTAATTATATTATGTCCTGTTGAATAGTCATGTTATCGGTGAGGGAAGGCAGCTATGCAGAAGGAAGGAAAAAGAATAAAGGTTAGGAGGTTATTACCACTAATTAAACGGACTTAATATTAAACGGTCTAGTCGAAGCGATGGCCATTAATAACGAATAACTGATAACTGAAATGGAGGTACATTATGTCTTTGAAACTCGATCTCGGTGATTTCGTAGAAGACTTTGGTTTGCCAGGACTCGTCATTGGAGGCGCTGCATTAATTCTGGCACCCCTGTTTGGTTCTGCCTTGGCAAAGGTTGGCAAACCCATCGCGAAGACAGCGATCAAAACGGGAATTGTTGTCTACGAAAAGAGCAAAGATGTTTTAGCAGAAGCACGAGAAGTTTTTGAAGATCTCGTTGCGGAAAGTAAGGCTGAACTGGCGACAGCAGAAGAACAAAAAACGATAACCGTTGAAGCGCATTCAGAAGCTGTTTAACCAGAATCTAGGACAGAACTTAAGTAGATGAGCATAATTAATTTCCAGATAATTATAGTGCGAGCATCTTGCTCGCGATCTTCGGGATGCTCCCAAATCACCTCTGCCCATCCAACAGTTTTTAATCAGGAAAAATCTCCGTCACGACTCTATCTTGACGATTCCCACTGACGACAACGTTGTTATTCTGTAAGGTTCCGACTGCTCTTTCCCCGGTTAAATTTAACTTGGGCTTTGCTTGTTCGTAAATGACATTCCCGACGGCTTCTACTTTTTGTGCGGGAATAAACCAGGTCATCTCGCGGGAATATAGTTTAGCTTGGTTGCTGCTACTATACCCTTGAACGCCACCCTTGAGGTGAGCGACTTCTTTGCTTAAATCTACCTGTGCTTGATTGCCTGTAATCGTTATTAACTTTTGATAATGAAAAAGTCGAACGGGTTGATTAGATAAAACAATGCGATTTTTATAATTCCAGGTGAGTGTATTGCCAGAAATTTGTAGGGGAGGAGCGACGGAGCGATATTCAATGTTCTCTCGGATGGTAGCGCTGGAAATTTTCAAATTGACTTCGGCACGGTTGGCAGAGGCGCGATCGGTGATGGTTTTATCTTGATAGCGAACCATCGTTAGCGGGCGATCGCTCGTTACTTTTTCTTGAGGAATATCCCAAAATAAATGCTCTGTTTTCAATTGCAGTCGCGGATCTTTAGCCGTCGCCACAATATTGCCGATTAACTCCAAACGCTGTCGCCGAGTATAATATTTGGCTTCTTTTGCCGAGGCTTCTAGCTTGGCATGGCTACCCCGCAAATTCTGGCGCACCATCAGCACATCTTCTTTGGGCCGCCATTCTACTTCTTCGCTGCGGATGACTGCTCCGTTGCGCGGATCGGTTGCGATAATCTTTTCTTTGAGAAAAATGTTCTCGCCATCTTTGTAGATTTCCCCTTTGTCAGCGCTAACTTGTAAAACAATTTTGCCGTCTTGAAAAAGATTGCCGCGAATTTTATTGAGTTCTGCTTTTTTTTGGTCGGGACTGTAAAGGGCTTTATCGACTTGAATCTTCCAAAGAAGCTGTCCTTTGGTATTTGATTGCTCTAGTGTGGCATTATTTAAAACTAAGCGGCTCTGTGACTCCGAAGTGGGAGAAGAATTGCTATCTGTCTTTCCCTGCGGTTCTTTTTGCTCTTGACAAGCAGCAAGACTCAGCAACAAAATTAGTAACAAACTTCTCCCGATAAGAGCCTGCCTTCTCATCTAGATTTGTCCTCATCCAGTGCCACTAAGCTAGAGAAACCACCATAATTGATCTGGTGTTTGGGCATTTTTTGAATTTCTTCTTTGATCTGCTCTAGGTCGATATAGCGATCGGCAACATTGATTAAACTATCGCTGGTCATCGATCGCAAGCTGACGACTTCCACTCTGGCTCCCCGATAACTCACTCCATCAGCAGCATAGGCGAGATCTCCATCTCCACTAACGATCACGGCTGTATCATATTTGCCCACCAGGGCCATCAAATCGACGGCAATTTCTACATCTAGATTCGCTTTTTTAGAGCCATCGGGCAGTTGAACTAAATCCTTGGCGATGACTCGGTAACCGTTACGGCGCATCCACAATAAAAAACCTTGTTGTTTCTCGTTGGTGCGATCGACTCCCGTATAAAAGAAAGCTCGCAATAACCGAGAACCTGCCGTCAAGCGAGACAAAAGTTTGGTGTAATCAATTTCAATTCCTAATTGAAGTGCTGCGTAAAATAAATTCGATCCATCAATAAAAATCGCTACCCGACCTCGATTTTCTAATACTTGCTCCGGCGTAAAGATCGGATTACTGTCATAATCATCAAACATTTTTTTGATTCCTCGTTTGTTATGAAATGGTGTTGTTTTATTTAAATAGAAGTTTGTTATGGTCATTTTTTCGATCCTCATTATTAAATACACTCTAGACTTTTTGTCAAGTCTGTGGTAGGGATCGTGACGATGAATCCTCACAAGGGAGTTCCAGTTTAGCAAAGATAGGTTGAGGCTTACTCAACTGTTGATTAGCGCTTAACTTTCCCCATTGAGCGTGTTCGGCAAAGGGTGCAGTTTGTTGAAGGCGATCGCGATCGTTAAAATCAGCAGAAAAACCGAGTTGTTGATAAATATTGCTGCTCAGAGTAGGAATAATAGGAGATAACAGATAAGCACACAGCCTTACAGACTCTAAGACTGAATACAAAACCTGTTCGACTTCTCCCTGCTTGCCCGCCTTAAATAGACTCCAAGGGGCGCTTTCATCAATAAATTTATTACTGCTACGAATGAGCGCGAAAATTTCCCCGCAGGCGCGATCAAAACTCAAAGCTTCATAAGCTTGCGTGACGCGATCGCCCAGTTTGCTCCCCAACGTTTTTAGAGGATTCTCTTCAGAAATATCTGCTGCCGTCAGTTGAGGCCCGACACCTTTACAGTATTTCGTCACCATACCCAAGGTTCGATTGAGTAAATTTCCTAAGTCATTGGCCAAATCTGCATTGAGAATGTTTATAAATCGAGTTTCATTAAAATCACCATCCCGTCCAAATTCAATTTCTTTTAAAAAGTAGTATCGGACTGCATCAGAACCGTAGCGATTGACTAAATCGAACGGATCGAGGGTATTTCCCAAACTTTTACCCATTTTTTGCCCATCTTTGGTCAGAAAGCCGTGGCCAAATACCCGTTCCGGTAAAGGCAATTGAGCAGAAATCAGCATGGCAGGCCAATAAACGGCATGAAACCGTAAAATATCTTTGCCAATTAAGTGCAGATTAATCGGCCACCATTGAGATAAAGCGTTTTCTAAAGTAGGTTCTTGTTTTGGTTCCAATAACGCCGTCACATATCCCAGGAGTGCGTCAAACCAAACATAAATAGTGTGCTTGGGATCGCTAGGCACAGGAAATCCCCAATCGAGATTAATCCGAGAGATGGAAAAGTCCTGTAGTCCCTGCTTGACGAAATTCATGACTTCATTGCGACGGCTTTCGGGTTGGATGAAATCGGGTTTGTCTTCATACAAGGTTTCTAGCTGCTGTTGGTATTTCGAGAGTCGGAAAAAGTAATTTTCTTCGTCTCGCCACTCAGCTTTTAGATTAGTATGAATCGGGCAGTAGCCCCCTTCTAATAGTTCCCGTTTTTCTTTAAATTCTTCACAGGCAACGCAATACCATCCCTGTTGCTGAGCTAGGTAAATATCCCCTCGTTCCCAGACTCGTTGGAAAAATTCTTTAACAATGGCATGGTGACGTTCGGCGGTGGTGCGGCTGAAGCGATCGCATTGAATGTTAAGTTTGTGCCAAAGCGCCTTGAAACTAGGTACAATTTCGTCGCAGTATTTTTGGGGATCGAGTCCTTTCTCTAGAGCTTTGCGCTGAATTTTTTGTCCGTGTTCGTCGGTTCCCGTAATCAAAAGTACGGAATTTCCCTGAAGTCGCTTGAAACGCGCGATCGCATCGGCCGCCATTGTTGGGTAGGCACTACCCATGTGGGGAATGTCGTTAACGTAATATAACGGTGTTGTTAGTGCGAATTTCTGGTGATTTGTTTTATATTGAGTCATGTAATCTTATACAAATATGCTAACAAGCGCCGAAGCTCTCTTAATGGCTGGCGCAACGATCCAAGGATCTATTCTAGTCGCTACTTTGTCTCTTTCCTTTTGTCTTAATCTATATTGATTACTGGTATCAACAAAAACATTGTTAAGCTTCTCAATTCCGGGAAAACACGGAGCTTCAACGAGTTAACGATTTAGAAAAATCTATTAAATAAATCTAGTATAGTAAACACTTCAGATTAAGTAAAGTAATATTAAGCTGTCTTGGCAAAAGAGTGATAAGGTGTGGTTACCGAATTAACTGACTGCTCTGACCAAGAAATTACTCAATTGTTGCCAAGTGGATGGACTTGAATGCCAGAAGTCAAGAATAATCTGAGTTTTATTACTCCAACCCTACCCAAACCAGAATATCCTTTATTTATTTTTTTGCCAGGAATGGATGGGACGGGTCAATTGTATCAACGGCAAGCCGATCGCTTAGCCAAGTTTTTTGACATTCGCTGTCTGTCTATTTCCCCAGATGATATGAGCGACTGGGATAGTCTGGCCGAAAGCGCGATCGCTCTGATTAAAAAGGAACTTCTGCTCAAACAGGGAAACCGAAATGGGAAATCCCCCTCTTACCCCTCTCCCCGTCCCCCCGTCTATCTATGTGGTGAATCCTTTGGGGGATGTTTGGCGCTGAAATTGGCGCTAGAAGCACCGTGGTTGTTTGGACGACTGATCTTGGTCAATCCTTCCTCTTCCTTTAATCAGCGACCGTTGTTGAGTTGGGGAATACATTTTCCTCAATGGATGCCAGAGTTTTTCCATTCAGTTTCGTCCTTGGGATTGTTGCCTTTTCTGGCGGCCTGGGAGAGAATGGCAACTAGCGATCGCCT
>CAYTUO010000206.1:0-8040 GCA_964441015.1 uncultured Pleurocapsa sp. | reverse complement strand
ATAGAGTTTCCCTGTCGTACCGGGGAAAAAGGCGACGGGAATAAACACTGCCAACAACACGACAGAGGTAGACACCACTGCCCCACTCATCTCATTCATCACCTCCAGCGAGGCTTCTTGGGCAGTTAATCCCTGTTCTAGTTTGGTACTAACTGCTTCAACAATAACGATCGCATCGTCTACGACTACCCCCGTCGCCAAGATCAAACCGAACATCGTCAGGCTGTTGATCGAGAAGCCAAAGACAAGAGCAAATGCCAGAGAACCAATCAAAGCTACAGGAATCGCGATCGCGGGGATAATCGTAGTACGCCAGTCCTGTAAGAAAAGATAAATGACCAGGATGACTAATCCCACTGCTTCGAGTAACGTAATGAAAACTTCTTTGATGGAAGTTTGGATAAATGCTGTCGTGTCGTAAACAATTTCTGCTTTCATTCCTGGCGGAAAGTTTTGCTGCAACTGAGCTATCGTTTTTTGGACGTTCTCTGCCACATCGAGAGCATTACTTCCTGGAGACTGGTAAATCGCGATCCCAATGCCTTGCTGTCCGTTCACCTGAGCATTACTAACATAATTTTCTGCGCCCGTCTCAACTCTACCCACATCTTTGAGTTTTACCAAAGTGCCATCGCTGCCCGTTTTGATCGTCAGGTTTTCAAACTCACGAATATCGCGGAAGCGACTTTGAATTCTGAGGGGCAATTCGTAGGTTTGCCCTGGCGGGACTGGCTCTTGACCGATCGCACCCGCACCCACGACGATATTTTGGGATTTTAACGCCGCCACTACATCGAGGGCTGTCAGTTCCCTACTCGCTAGGGCATTGGGACTCAGCCAGAGTCGTATGGCATTTTGTTTGTTGCCAAAAACCATAACATCTCCTACACCGGAGACGCGCTTAATAACATCGGTTACGTTGAGATCGACATAATCGCTAATGAAGATATCGTTATATTCACCGCCCTCAGCGTAGATCCCGTAGACCATGAGAATGCTAGTCGAGGCAGCCTTGGTAGATACGCCTAATTGTTGTACTGAGGAAGGAAGCTTTGGCAGTGCTTGGGCGACGCGGTTTTGGACGTTTACCTGGTTGATGTTTTTATCGGTATAGGAAGGGAAATAGACAGAAATCTTGCTGTTGCCTGCGTAGCTTTGGGAGGTCATGTAGTCCATGCCGTCAACCCCGTTGATCTCTCGCTCTAGAATCGTGGTGACAGTATTTTCTACGGTATCTACGTCTGCCCCAGTATAAAAAGAACCAACCTGAATTTGGATGGGCGATATATCTGGTAAGTAATTGATGGGCAACAGGGGAATACAAACGCCCCCAATCAAGAGAATTAAAAGCGTGCAAACCGTGGTGAGAACGGGTCGCTTAATAAACGTATTGGCAATGGAAAAAATAGCCATCGATCGTGCCTCTAAGATTCAGATTTTATTGTTGCTCCATCTCTTAATTTCAGAATGTTTGAGACGGCGATACTATCTCCTACTTCTAACCCTTCAAGTACTTGGTAACTGGCATCTTGGATGTTGCCCAATTCGATTGGACGTTGGCGCACCACTTGTTGAGGTTTTCCATCGGCGGTTTGTTGTTCTACGACAAAGACAAAGCTTTTACTACCCACGCGGGAGATCGCCGTAGTCGGAATTAAAATTCCAGGTTCGTTATTCCAAACGATTTTTGCTTCTACCTTTTGTCCGTCGCGAAGTTTACCTCTAGCATTAGGGAAGCTGGCTTTAATCAAAACCGTTTGCAGACTGGTATCGATGTTGGGCGAGATAAAGCTCACTCGTCCCCGTTCTAGGGTTTTACCCGTCCCAGGCGCAATGAGTTCTACCGTCATTCCCTGACGCAGTTGTCCAGCACGGCTGACTGGAACGGAGATCCGCAAGTCAAGGGAATCGTTGCGGGTAATGGTGGCGATCGCCTCGCCCATCGTTGCGTAATCCCCTTGCTTGACGGGCAAATCGCCAATCGTTCCTGAAATCGGCGCACTTACTTGTTTAAAGCCTACATTCACCGCTGCTGTTGCTACTTGCGACTTTGCTTGCCGAATCTTGGCTTCGGCTTGTTGAATACCTGTTTGAGCGGCTTGCACTGCATCTTTAGCTTCCTTGAGTCGGTTTTTTTTGATTTCTAAATCGGTTTGGGCGCGATCATAATCAAACCGACCGATCGCGCCTTGTTCGAGGAGAAATTTGGCTCGCTGGAAGTTAACTTGTGCTAGATCCACTTCTTCCTGGACAGAAGCTTGCTGAGATTGGGCTATCTTCAGTTGCTCGATCGAGGCATCGCGATCGGCAATGGCAACGTTAACGGTTTCTTTCGCGCTGTCCAACTGCGGTGTCGTTTGGTCGGGTTTGAGTAGCACGAGCGTCTCTCCCCGGTTGACGCGATCGCCTGAACTCACTCGGATCTCTTGTATTTGCCCTTGTATTTCTGGCTTGACAATGACCTTTTCCTTCGCCTCTAAGTTGCCGACAAACTCAGAGCTATCTTCCAGATTGGCTAAAGTCAAGGTTTGCAGCTTAACTGGTATTGGAGGCACGCCGCCTGCTTTGGCTTCGGGTTCGGGGCTGCTGCATCCACTACCAATAGTTACAAGCGCGATCGCGATCACCCAAAATATCGGATTCGTTGAGCTATTCACCTTTGTTTGTCAATATAATTTGATAGGTTTAGAAAATTTTTAGAAAATTTATAACAATTTTTAAATAAGTGAGGTAAATTTTTGTCTTGCAACTTTAACAGTTTTTGAGACAATAGTTTCGCGTACCTTGCCTAAAAAAACTGCTATATTGATTTTTTATTAAAACAAAAAGAACGCCATAAATCAAGCAAAAAACGTTCAGAATGAATTTTTACGATAAGATACTTTTAGATCGTTTAACCTGACTGTTTAGATAGCATTCAATCTATGTTGGCAATAGACTAAAATCTATGAGTGGTAAAAACCCCCAAAAATGGGCTAATTTTGCCAATAATAAATATAATCGACTACTTTCTTGTTTATTGCTTTTCCTCATTTATGCTCCCTTTTCTAGCAACCGTGGAGGATTTGGGTTACTGTTTCCTCTTATTTTTGTGGTATTGCTCGTCACAGCCATTCATTCATTCTTAAATCGCCAAACTTTGTTCTTATACCTCATGCTTGGAGGCGCGTTATTTGTTTTACGAATGTTTGCTTGGTTAAATCAGTACTCATCAGCAACCAACCTGAAAATAGCTATAGCTGCTAGCCTAATCGATTCGGTATTTATGCTTTTATCTATTAACTTTATAATTGGAGAAATTTTTTCAAAAGAAATTATCACAGTCGATGCGATTAGAGGCGGAATTGTTGTCTATGTTTTGCTAGGAATTTTTTGGTTTGAAATTTACCGCATTCTTAATGGGTTGATTCCTGAGTCTTTTTCGACAAACGAAGATTTTGAACTTCTTCATTTCAGTTTTACAACTTTATCAACTGTAGGTTATGGAGATATTGTTCCTGAAAGCAAATTAGCAAAAATTTTATCTAATTTAGAAGGAATTGTTGGCGTACTTTATCCAACTATTTTTATTGCTAGATTGGTTAGTCTTTATGAACGAAACAAATCGTAAATGGTTAATATTTAATTGGTATGCGTCAATTCTGGTTTCTTAAATTTTGATAAAATTTGCTTAAAAGCCCTATTTTAACTGATAATTATGGTGAACAAATAGCTTAAAGGAAAATTTTTATGAAAATTGAAGATTCTAATCAGAGGGAATTAACTCCCCAAGAACAACAAGAACTAGAAAAACTCAGAGCAATCATTGAAAGTGCTATAGCAGACGGTATTCTGACTCGATATGAGAGAGATAGAATTTCTGCTGCTATGCGTGCGGATGGCAAAGTGACCTATGAGGAATTGGAGTTAGCAAGAACCTTGATGCAAGAGAAAGCAGCCAACGGAGAGTTGCGACTCGATTACTCTTAAAGAGCGATCGCATCGTCGTCTCGCTGCCACAGTTAAATCGTACAAAGACAATGTATTTGCTCAATACCCTGGCTGAACCTATCGTCATTGAAGAAAGCTTAAAGCAGTTTCTCCTAGTAATTTCGGCGGCTTTGGTCGTTGCCACTCTGTCTCAGATTGTGCCCTGGCTGAGGAAGTTCCCCTACACCCTAATGCTGGTAATCGCTGGCATGGGACTAGCGCTGCTAAACATTCGCTTTTTTACTCCCTCCCACGACCTGATTTTGCTGATTTTCTTACCGCCCTTGCTGTTTGAGGCAGCTTGGAATCTTAAGTGGGAGGACTTAAAACGGGACTTAGTACCAGTCTTTCTTTACGTCACAATTGGTGTGGTCATTACGATTCTGGGCATTGCCTTACCCCTGGCTCAGTGGACTGATATTAGCCTGCCCGTTGCCTTGTTGATTGGATCATGCTTATCGGCAACCGATCCCGTTGCTGTCAGTGCGCTCCTCAAAGAATTAGGTGCGCCATCGCGTCTGAAGGCATTGGTAGAAGGAGAGAGTATGTTCAATGATGGGACAGCCGTCGTTGCCTTTGGTCTGGTCATCGGTATGGCAACGGGAACAGACACCTTCGAGCCGCAGAAGTTAGTAGTGACATTCCTGACAGTTGTTGGGGTTGGCTTGGCAATCGGAGCATTATTTGGCTTCGGCATTTCTTATCTTACCCAACGCTTCGATCTGCCCCTAGTCGAACAATCTCTCACGGTGTTGTCTGCCTACTCTACCTATCTAGTTGCTGAGAGTTTGGGGGGTTCGGGAGTCATTGGCACTGTTACTGTCGGCTTGATTTTGGGAAATTTTGGTTCCCGAATTGGCATGAATCCCCGCACCCGCGTTATCGTCAGTGAGTTTTGGGAGTTTATTGCTTTTTTTGTCAATTCCATTTTGTTTCTGTTAATTGGCGATCAACTACGCATTCAACCCGGTTGGGGGGAATTTAGTTATTTCGCCATTGCGCTCGCGGCAGTCTTGTTAACGCGATTGGTCGTAGTTTATGGACTGACGTTTCTCAGCAATTGGCTCACTCAATCCGACATCGATTTGAGAACGCAAACTACGATCTGGTGGAGCGGTTTGCGGGGAGGTGTTGCCTTGGCGTTGGCATTGAGCGTCCCTGAAGATTTACCCGGACGCAAGGCTTTACTCTTCACAGTTTTTAGCGTCGTCTTCTTCACCATTCTCGTGCAGGGAATCACAGCCAAACCTTTGCTAGAAGCACTCGAACTAGTTGAGGTAAATCCCCTGCGCCAACGTTACCTAGAACTGATCTCTCAGCAGATTGCTTTGTATCGCGTATTGGATTATTTAAAGCAACCAGTCTCTAAAGTCGGAGTTGAACCAGAAGCGCATCAGGCGCAAGAAACTGCAATTCAGCAAAAAATGGAATTTCTGCAAATTGAAGTCAACCAACTCTGCCAAGAAGAGCCAAATTTACTGGATTTTGGAGTCGAACAACTCCGCCAAGAGTTATTAGCGATCGAATCCACCACCTATGCTGAATTGGTGCGATCTGGACGTTTGACAGAGGAATTACCTTCTTTGTTGGAAAATATTCGACCTCTGAGTAGCTTCTCGCAGCGACGGCAGTCTTAATAGTTAGCACCTACTCTAAAACATAGAATGATGAAAGAAAACGTTCCATATTGGCTCGGTTATCAGTTATTAAAAAATTTAGATATAACCTCCGATCTACGAGGTAAAAAACCATAATCAGCTTTTGCTCAAAGGCTTCTCCTATATAGACTTTTCCCTCAATGTCATCTTTGGTGACTTTCTTTTGTTCGCGAAATTTAGGAATTTCACCTTGTCGAAAAATCTCTTCAAAAATATATTTGGCTTGAGCGTCAAAAACTTCATCTTTTCCCTTTGCTTTGAGATAATCTTCCGCTAAATCCGTATAGCCAACTAAATAATATGCTCCTTTTTTTGGTTGGGATTGAGTTTGGCTTGGAATTAGCACTTCAACAAAATTCCACAGAAAAGTTCGCTCGTTAAAAGATTGTTCCTCACTAAATTGTGTAGGAATTCCCGGCATTTCTACTTGTAGTTTTCCTGCCATAGATGTAAACAAATACCAACCGGACTGAGTTTCTCGATCGGTTTCTGCTGCTTGACTTATTAAAGTTTGCTGATGGCTCTCTGTAGCTTGGACGGGGAAAGGAAAAGGATTAACCGCGATCGCCAGAATTGTTGTCGTCCAAATAGTAAATTGTCTTTTCATTGATTTTATTAACTAAATTAAACATCAATCGATAATGGCATCCAAAATTTCTAGACGATTAATGCCACGGCGAAAGCGATCGCGTCGGCGATCGCGTTCTTCTAACCATATGCAACGCCTAATGCGCCTTCTATCTCGATCGTCCCAAGCATCTTCACACACTTCTCGCCGGATACCATCGCGGATATCATCTCGAATCTCACGCCGAATAGCACGTCTGACAGCGCGATCGACATCTCTGTCTCTATCGGCTTTAGCAGCGTCAACAAACAAGGCTTGCGTGGCGATTGAAAAAAACAAGACATTGAGTAAGAGAAAAAGAAATTGCCGTTTTGTTTTTTGATTCATCATTTCTCCTGTTTATCGGTTAAGGAAGATCGGAGTAGATAATACTAGTAGAGCATGGCGGAAATAAAATGACCATTAAATCGCTAAGAAGTTCCCTTTCTCAACCAAAGGCCAGCAGTTCAGCATTAGATCGCTTTTGACTTAAGTCAAGGACTTTCTCCTGTGCTGGCTCGTAAGCTGGATTTAGACGAGAAAAAGGAGACTTGAAAGATGTTTTGTAGCCAGTGCGAACAAACCGCCAGAGGGGAAATGTGCGATCGCTGGGGAGCTTGTGGTAAAAGTCCCGAAGTAGATTCTCTACAAGATTTGTTAGTCCATTGTCTGCGCGGACTGGCACAAGTAGCTTTTCGCGCTCGTCAGCTAGGAATTTCAACTCGTCAAGCTGATAGATTTATCTGCGAGGCACTGTTTTCGACGCTTACCAATGTCAATTTCGATCCTGATGATTTTGTTAATTTTATTAACACCTGTATTGACTTGCGAGAAAACTTGAAGTACACAATAGAATCAACGGGTGCATCTACCGAATGGTCAAATCTAGCTTGCTTTACTCGGGCCGATACGAAAGAAAGTTTAGCGCAACAAGGCAAAGATATTGAATTTGAATTTATCAGTCAATCGGCTAAAAACGTCGATATTTTCTCCCTTAAACTGACTGTTCTCTACGGACTCAAGGGAGTTGCTGCCTATACCTTTCACGCCGCACAATTGGGCCAAGAAGATGACAATGTTTATGGGTTCTTTCATGAAGTGCTAGCAGCACTCGACAGTCAAGATAAAACGCTCAATGACTGGGTAAATCTCGCTCTCAAAGTCGGTGAAGTCAACCTGCGGGCAATGGAACTCCTCGACGCTGGGAATACTGGTACATTCGGCAATCCTGTTCCAACCGTTGTCCCCCTCGGTACGAAAGCAGGCAAAGCCATTCTTGTCTCTGGACACGATTTCAAAGACCTCGCAGCACTTCTCGAACAAACCGCAGGGACGGGCATTTATGTATACACTCACGGAGAAATTTTACCCGCCCACGGCTACCAGGCCCTAAAACAAAAATATCCCCATCTCTACGGTCACTACGGCACGGCTTGGCAGAATCAGACGCAAGAGTTTGAGGCTTTCCCTGGGGCAATTGTCATGACAACTAACTGCTTGATGCCTCCTCACGATTCCTACAAGCATAAAGTTTTCACCCTTGGGCCAGTTGGCTACCCAGGATTAAATCACGTCAAGATCAGCGACTTAACACCCGTCATTCAAAAAGCGCTAGAATTGCCTGGGTTTGCCGAAGATAAAGACTGCGGTACGATTATGACAGGGTTTGCGCGTAACGCCGTGTTGAGCGTTGCTGGCGAGGTCATCGATGCTGTCAAACAAGGTAAGATTCGTCATTTCTTCCTCGTGGGCGGTTGCGATGGTGCTAAGCCTGGTCGGAATTACTACAGCGAGTTCGTGGAAAAA
>CAYTUO010000205.1:0-8061 GCA_964441015.1 uncultured Pleurocapsa sp. | reverse complement strand
CAGTTATCAGTTATCAGTTATCAGTTATCAGTTATCAGTTATCAGTAGAGTAATTTCCAATCACCAATCACCAATCACCAATCACCAATCACCAATCACTGATTTAGACGGCGATAGACGGTGGCTAATCCTTGAGCGTCGCCTACGTTACCAGGAAAGAGAACGACGGGTAAATTGGGAAATAGGGGATGAGCGGCGGGAGTGCGTACCATAGAACACCCAGGTAAAATTTGACCGAGTAAACGCGCTGCGGTTAAGTTTAGTCCCGTGCTGAGTACGTCATTAGAGGTAATCCCGCCTTTACTAATGAGAAAGCCGATATCTGAAGGCAATCCCTTCACTATGTCCATCAACAGGGAGGAAACCGCCACCCCAAAGTCTAAACGCTCCTGCACGGTTGCAAAAGAGAGTTCTTGGCGACTGGTGTAGATGACAGGGGTTTTACCCGATTGATGAACTTTCTTGACTTTTTGCAGAATTTGTGATAGTAAAGATTCTCTTTGACTGGGGTTGTTCCGCAATTGGGTTACATCAATTTCTATGCCGACTGCATTGGGTTCTTGGAGTAACTGTTCTAATTGCTGGGTTGTTTTTTTGACATGAGAACCGACTAGCACCGCGCCTGGTTTAGCAGTGGGTTTATACTGCGCCATGTCTTCTGGGGCAATCGGTTGCTTGCCAAGTTGAGCGAGAGAAGTCAAGATACTAGCTGCACTGCGAAACAAAAACCGCTTTCCCGACGCAGCAGCAGACAGAATATCTTGAGCAAACCTATCTAAATCAGCTTGAGTTTCGCCATCTACGACAACGCATTGATTTCCCTGTAAATTCACCAGGCGTTCTAGCGTTCCCTGACGAATATCTGCCAGTAAAAAGCGTTCTACCTCGGTTGCTTTGATGCGACTTTTGGTTTTTTCTTCTACGTAGTCGGGTAAATAACTAGAGTGATAGCCAAAAACTGAATCGCGGGCAAATTCTGTTGTGTGAACGGGTGTTTCTACGCCATCTATTATCAAGTAATGAATGCTATCGCGGGTGATGCGTCCTCCCTCAAAAAAGGCAGGAATCAGAAAATGAGCCTCAAATCCGCCTAATTCTTCGGCAATAACATCCGTTTCAATCGGATAATGTCCCCGTAAAGTAGAGTCAGAGCGACTGACGACCAGAAAATCTTCAATGCCTTCGGATGCGATCGCAATTTTTAAATTATGGCAAACTTCCCGCGTGACGCTAGCGGCTTTATCTGGCGGCAAGGCTCTAGTATTAGTTAGAACAAAAAATATCGGTGCATCATCAGCTAGTCCTAGACGTAGGGTATCCACATCCCAACGCATCAGTAGCAAGCAACTGTGAACGGTTTGAGATCCGGTAGGATCGTCGTCAAGAACTATAATTTTGGGTTTGCTGTTCATCGTTTACTCGCAAGGCGACTTCTGTCATTTTCTCATTGATGAGAGAACTTGATCATTGCTGCTGAGGCAGTTAAACTTCTTAGCGATCGCATGGCGCAGACGAGCCGGAAATCTTCAAGCAATCATCGCGTATCATAGTGATAGCGGCAACTGAGAAATAAGATATTTTCCCTTTACTTCAATCGTCCAGAACGTAAAATACTAATAATTAACCATAATCCGAATAAGCTAGCAACTGCAAAAAGAATATCGCTAATTAAAGATAATTGTTGCGTCTGTGCGCCTGTTGAAATAATTGCGGCTCCTATAATTAATGAACCGACAACAATACTAAATGAAAGGCGATTAGCTGAAGAATCTACACTGCGTCGCAAAGGCTCTAATTCACTTAATCTTAAATTCCATTGCAAAGTTTCTGAACTAAGGCGATCTAATAATACTTCTATTTGTCGCGGAGATTTAAGATAAATTGATTTGAGATCGAGAATTGTTCTGAGACTTGTTTGTAGGGGAGTGTCTCCAATTAATTGACGACGAAAAAGATCGGTCATCAAAGGCTTGACTTCATCAAATACATTAATTTCTGGATTGAATTGACGAGCAACACCTTCTAAGTTGGCTAAACTTTTTGCATATAAACCTAAATTTCCAGGGACTTTAATCTGATTATTTCGAGCAATTTGTAAGATTTGATAAACCACTTCGCTGAAATTAAATTGAGCAAGATTGAGATTGTAATATTTTCTCAGCATTCGCTCGTAATCGACTTTCAGGCGAACTAAACTTGTCGGTTGTACAGTTTCAGATAATTCTAAAGTTAACTGACTGCAACTTTGAGCATCTAGATCGACGATCGCTAGTAACATTTCAGTCAAAATCTGCTGTGTGCGCGGATCTAAACACCCAATCATGCCACAATCAATTAGGGCAATTCGTCCATCTTGCAAATAGAAAATATTCCCAGGATGGGGATCGGCATGGAAAAAACCATTGAGATAAATTTGTTGGAAAAAGGCACGAAAAAGCAGGGTAGTAATTTCTTTTTTTCGCTCTTTAACTGACTTTTTTTCTGATGGTGGAAAAACTTCTGCTTCTAGTAGGGGTTTACCCTCTAACCATTCCATCGTTAGTAATTTTTCTGTGGTAAATTCCCAATAAATTTGAGGAATTACTAATTCTTGAGGATCGAACCAACGGCTTTCAGATAAATTTCGTCTTAGTTGGTCAGTATAGTAAGCTTCTTGAGTAAAATCTAACTCTGCTTTAACGGCTTGGGTAAACTCTTCTGCTAGTTTTACAACGTCGTAAGTTTGTCCAAATTCTGTGAAAGCAACTAACTCAGCAATTCCTTTAATTAAATTAATATCTTGAGCGACAATTTTATCAATTCCAGGACGCTGAACTTTGATGGCAGCGTCTTGACCAGTCTTTAAAGTAGCGCGATGAATTTGAGCGATCGAACCGGCGGCAATTGGAATAGGATTAATTGTCGCAAAAACGTTTTCTAGAGGCTGTTGCAGTTGTTGTTTAATAATAACTTCTATTTCCTCCCAAGCAACTGGAGGAACGTTAGCTTGCAGGGCAGTTAAAGCTTGAATATAGTCGGGCGATAGTAAATCGGGGCGAGTACTTAATAGCTGTCCGAGTTTGACATAAAAGGGGCCTAATTCTACTAAAATTTTTCGGAGAGCTTCTGGGGTCGGAATTTGAGGTTCGTCAGGTTTACCACCAGTTAAAATTCCTCTCATATAGTCCCATCCATTACTCAGGACTATCTCGATAATTTCTCGCTGGCGGGAACTGGTTTGAGTCAGAGAAAACACAGATTCAGTTATCAGTTATCAGTTATCAGTTATCAATTATCAGTTATCAGTTATCAGTTATCAGTTATCAGTTATCAGTTATCAGTTATCAGTGTCAGGAGTTCAGGAGTTCAGGAGTTCAGGAGTTCAGTAGTAAAGATTCTTCCCCTTCTGCATAGCTGCATAGCTGCCTCCTGCCTTCTCACCAATCACCTTCTCACCAATCACCAATCACCAATCACTAATCACCAGTCACCTTCTCACCAATCACCGATCAGAGGAATTTTTCAAAACTGGAATCGCCTTGCAATAACTTAAGTACTTGTTTGATGTCTTGGGTGCGATCTTTGTGAACGATCAGGGTAACGTTGCGATCGCGCACGACGACAACATCTTCTAATCCAATGGTAACAATTGCCTCATCTTCATCGCTGGCGTAGAGAATTGCCCCTTGGGTATCGAGTCCTATATGCTTCGCTAGCGCGACATTTTTGCCATCTCCTTTTAGCAGTCTCTCAAGGGCATTCCAATCTCCTAAATCGTCCCAGTCAAAATTAGCCGGTAAAACATAAGCTAACTGGGTTTTTTCCATCAAAGCGTAGTCAATGCTTTTCTTCTCTAGTCGCGGATAAGCGTCTTTCCCTTCTTCGAGCAAAGGACGGATAATATTAGGGGCATGGGTGTGCAACTCCTCTAAAACGACTCCTGAACGGAAAATAAACATCCCGCTATTCCAGCTAAATTGACCTGTTTTGAGAAAAGACTCTGCCGTATCGCGATCGGGTTTTTCGGTAAAGCGACTGACGCGATAGACTGGCAATCCTTCAAAACTCCCCTTAAGTTCCCCCTGTTCGATGTAGCCGTAACCTGTAGAGGGGTGATTGGGAGTAATTCCCAAGGTAACGATCGCATCTTCACTTAAGGCTACTTGACTAGCCGCTTTCAGCGTTCTTTCAAAGGTTGCGCGATCGCCAATCCAGTGATCGGCAGGGAAAAAGCCGATGACTGACTCTTTTCCATGACGCTTAGAGACTTCTAAGGTTGCCCAGGCTACTGCGGGGCCAGTATCCCGTCCTTCTGGTTCGACTAACAAGTTAGCTTCTGGTAGCTGGGGCAATTGTTCTCTCACGCCATCAGCAATTAAGGCAGAGGTGATGACCCACAAGTTTTCCCATCCTCCTGCTAGGGGCAAAAGGCGATCGGCCGTCGCTTGCAAAAGACTCTTTCCACTACCATCGAGAGATAGAAACTGCTTGGGCCGATGTTTGCGGCTGAGGGGCCAAAACCGTTCTCCTTTGCCACCAGCCAGAATTACGGGGACTAAAGATTGATCCATGATGCTTGCTTGACAGGTTTAGATGGCTCACTTGATGAGTTGAATCGATTGTATCCTCTTATCAGTTACCAGTTATCAGTTATCAGTTGTCAGTTATCAGTGTCAGTAGTTCAGTAGTCGTAGAGACGTTGCACTGCAACGTCTGTACAGTAAATATTCTCCATTCTCCCTTGTCCTCCTTGTCCCCCTTGTCTCCCCACACTCCCCACACTCCCAATCACCTTCTCACCTTCTCACCAATTGATTGAGACAGCGCTAGGATGTTAATGGGAATTTAAGTTAAAGAATGAGACAAAAAGCTATTGTTGTTCAAACTCTTGTAGGGATAATTATCAAGACGATTTCAGCATGAGTAAAATTCGCGTTGTTCTCATTGAAGACGACGCTTTGACGCGGATGGGGCTAAAAACTGCCCTCAATCAGTGCCATGAAATTGAATGGGTTGGTGAAGCGGTTAATGGGAGAGATGGACTTGAGCTATTACAAACAACTCAACCAGATGTGGCGATCGTCGATATTGGTTTGCCCGATCTTGATGGAATTGAACTAACCAAGCTGTTTAAAGACTCTCAATCGATTCAGAAAAGTTCGTCAACCAAAATTTTAATTTTGACCCTTCATAACAGTGAGAATGAGGTGTTGGCGGCTTTTGCGGCTGGAGCAGATTCCTATTGCCTGAAAAATACCAGTATAGAGTTACTATTAGAAGCGTTAAAAGCGACTCAGAAAGGAAATTCCTGGATCGATCCGGCGATCGCACGCATCATTTTGTCACAAGCCAAGCAAACTAGATTGACGAAAAATCCCCGAAATTCTGATTATAATCAAGTCTGGACAACCGAATCTCTGACCGAGCGAGAATTACAAGTCCTGCAATTGATTGTTGATGGTTATAGCAATGCTGAAATTGCCCAAAAGCTCTTTATCACGCTTGGTACTGTTAAAACCCATGTTCGTAAGATTTTGAATAAACTCTGTGCCGACGATCGCACTCAAGCTGCCGTCCGCGCTCTTCGTTCGGGTTTAGTAGGCTAAGTGATTGGCGATCGGCGATCGGCGATCGGCGATCGGGGAAACTCTTCCCCTGCTCTCAAGCGATCGCTTTAGTAGCGAAAGACATTGACAAATAATTAATTATATGTATTCAAGAACAAATAAAAACGGTTCGTCAAAATGTAAAAACTATCTTAAGATTAACAGATATATAGAAGTGACTTTCTTAAATCCCTTAAGTAGCGAACAAACCGAAATAGAATAGGAGGACATCTATGGCGCTCGTACCAATGCGGCTGTTGTTAGATCATGCGGCTGAAAACGGATACGGAATTCCAGCTTACAACGTTAACAACATGGAGCAGATTCAAGCAATCATGAAGGCTGCTCATGAGACCGATAGCCCCGTAATTTTACAGGCTTCTCGCGGCGCTCGCTCCTATGCTGGAGAAAACTTTCTGCGCCATTTGATCTTAGCAGCAGTAGAAACTTACCCCCACATCCCCATTGTCATGCACCAAGATCATGGCAATGAACCAGCCACTTGCTATTCTGCTATTCGTAACGGCTTCACCAGCGTCATGATGGACGGTTCTTTGGAAGCCGACGCTAAAACTCCAGCTAGCTATGAGTACAACGTCAACGTTACCCGCGAAGTCGTAAAAGTTGCTCACTCTGTCGGTGCTAGCGTCGAAGGCGAACTCGGTTGCTTGGGTTCTCTGGAAACTGGCATGGGTGACAAAGAAGACGGTCACGGTTTTGAAGGAAAACTCTCCCACGACCAACTGTTAACCGATCCCGATCAAGCTGTTGATTTCGTTGAGCAAACCCAAGTAGATGCTCTCGCCGTTGCGATCGGTACTAGCCACGGTGCTTACAAATTCTCTCGCAAGCCGACTGGAGAAATCCTGGCTATCAGCAGAATTGAAGAAATTCACAGCCGCTTACCTAACACCCACCTGGTAATGCACGGTTCCTCCTCCGTGCCTCAAGATCTGATCGATCTGATCAACCAGTACGGCGGTGCTATCCCCGAAACCTACGGCGTACCGATTGAAGAAATTCAAAAAGGAATCAAGAGTGGCGTTCGTAAGGTGAATATTGACACCGATAACCGCTTGGCCATCACTGCGGCAGTACGTGAAGCGCTGGCAAAAAATCCTAAAGAGTTTGACCCCCGTCACTTCCTCAAGCCTTCTATCAAATATATGCAGAAGGTTTGTGCTGAGCGTTACGAAGCGTTTGGTACTTCTGGCAACGCTAGCAAGATTAAGCAGATGACGCTTGATGAGTACGCAGCTAAGTATGCCAAGGGCGAGTTAGCCGCTAGCATCAAGAAAGCTGTTGGCGTATAACAAGCAGCCATTATTTATGGCTTAAAACAATAATCTGAAAGGTTGGGTAGTTGTTAAAGGCTACCCAGTTTTTTTATAGGCGATCGCTAGAACGAGTTAGCCTGCGAACCGTTGCACTAAACCGTAGAAAATGGTGAACATTAGCTGTGTTAGTTTCCTGGTTCAACCTGGAGAAGTCGGCTTCACCCCCCAAACAGATACTTATACCGTATAACGACCAAGTTAGGTTAGCCCTCAAGTTCTGTGACTTCATAGACCGTGATGATTAAACAGATTATATTGAAACCATTGCCCCAACCAACAATTTGAGCCGCATAACTGATTCAACTCTACCGATGATCCTGAGTTTCATGCATATACCAATTTACCTTTCGGTTGCGGGACGGGCCTACCTAGACGATCTAGATGCCAAAGAGATTGTTAAGGCTGTTCGAGATGCTGATAAAAATAAGGCTGTACCTTCAGATGTGGAATTAGATGAAGCTGTTGAGTCTCTTGAAACATTGGAAGAACTTACATGGCACCGTCAGCTACATAAGACCTTGTTGTTACTTGAACCATCGGCGTTTGAGCGTTTAGCTCAGCGTCTATTACGCGAGTCTGGTTTTATACAAGTTCAAGTTACAGGAAAATCTGGTGATGGTGGGATTGATGGGGTTGGCATCGCCCGCATCAATGGTTTTCTAAGCTTCCATGTTCTTTTTCAATGCAAGCGTTATCAAGGGTCAGTAACATCGGGTCAAATTCGGGACTTTCGTGGAGCAATGCAAGGGCGTACTGATAAGGGGCTATTCATTACGACTGGCACGTTCACTAGAGATGCAATGAGAGAAGCAACCAGAGATGGAGCACCACCAATTGACTTGATAGACGGTGAGCAATTAGTTCAACGTCTGAAAGAGTTGGGGCTTGGTGTTAAAATAACAATGTTTGAGTCAGTTGAGGTCGATACAGGTTGGTTCACAAATATTTAATACGGTAGAAAAAAATGGTCGCCACTCTTAATAAGCCATCCTTTCTGATTCATGAGATTCAGATTGAAAAAGTAGGCAACTGGAATTTATTCAAATTCAGTGAGCCTCTTCAACTACGAATGGAAGCTCTTCTAGAGAAGAAAAAATCCGATCTGATTACTCCAGATGAAATTGCTGAACTGGACGCAA
>CAYTUO010000204.1:1233-8099 GCA_964441015.1 uncultured Pleurocapsa sp. | reverse complement strand
TATTCGTTCTCCTCTGTGGCGAGGCGGCGGTGTCGTCTTTGGGCCTAAACCCAGAGACTACAGCCTGAAAATGAATCGAAAAGAACGACAATTGGCTTTGAGGACGGCCTTTATCAGCCGTACTGAAGAAACTATCGTCGTAGAAAATTTTGCCGACCAATTGCAACAGCCCAAGACAAAAGAATTAGCATCAGCTTTGACTCGTTGGGGAACAAGCAATGCAGAGAAAGTGTTGCTGATTTTGTCGGATATCCCGGAAAACGTCTATCTCTCAGCACGAAACATTTGTAATGTCAAGCTAATCAAAGCCGACAGCTTAAACATCTACGATGTGTTGACATCCGATAAAATCGTGGCGACCTCCGATGCCCTTGCCAAAATCCAGGAGGTTTATGGTGGCTGAATACAATCCAAGAAAACTCGCTGACCTAATCGTTAAGCCAATTGTCACTGAAAAGGCTACTCTGCTGATGGAGCAAAATAAGTATGTCTTTGATGTGACCCCAAAAGCAACTAAGCCAGAGATTAAAGCAGCGATCGAAAGCTTATTCGAGGTCAAAGTCGTCAAAGTCAACACCATTCGCTCACCTCGCAGAAAGCGTAGAGTCGGCAAATTTATTGGCTTTAAACCCCAATACAAACGAGTGATCGTCACCCTTGGGGAAGGAAACTCTATCACCCTCTTCCCTGAAGTCTAATTCAGTAACAGCGACTGATAACTGATTACTGATTACTGATAACTGATAACTGATTACTGAACTATGGGCATTCGTTCTTATCGGCCGCTAACTCCAGGCACCAGACAAGCAAGTGTCTCGGATTTCTCGGAAATTACCAAAAGCGAGCCGGAAAAATCTCTCGTCGTATTTAAACACAATTCCAAGGGGCGTAACAATCGCGGGATCGTCACCAGCAGACATAGAGGTGGCGGACACAAGCGCCTTTATCGCATCATTGACTTTCGCCGCGACAAACGCAATATTCCTGCAAAAGTAGCAGCGATCGAATACGATCCCAATCGCAATGCTCGGCTGGCGCTGCTCTTTTACCAAGATGGAGAAAAGCGCTACATCCTCGCACCAGGAGGCTTGACAGTCGGAACAAGCGTTATTGCAGGAGAAAATGCGCCGTTTGAAATCGGCAATGCCTTACCGTTAGGTCGCATTCCTCTGGGCACAGAAGTTCACAACATCGAACTCGTCCCCGGCAAAGGCGGTCAGATGGTTCGTGCTGCTGGAGGTTCCGCTCAGGTTGTGGCAAAAGAAGGCGATTACGTCACCCTGAGATTGCCATCCAAAGAAGTCCGCATGGTTCGCAAAGAATGTTATGCCACCATCGGCAAAGTAGGCAATGCAGATGATAGAAACTTGCAGCTAGGAAAAGCTGGACGTTCTCGTCACTTGGGACGCAAACCCCACGTTAGAGGTAGCGTAATGAACCCCGTCGATCACCCACACGGTGGTGGAGAGGGACGCGCTCCCATTGGCAGAAGCGGGCCCGTTACGCCTTGGGGTAAACCAGCACTAGGGGTAAAAACGCGCAAACGAAATAAGCGCAGCAATGCGCTGATCGTTCGCCGTCGCAACCAAGGCTAGACAGAATCTAACATCTAAACTCTAGAATCCAAAATCGAAACTATGGGTCGTTCTCTTAAAAAAGGTCCTTTTGTGGCGGATAGTCTGCTATCGAAAATAGAAAAGCTCAATGCTAGAGGGGAAAAGCAGGTAATTAAAACCTGGTCGAGAAGCTCTACCATTGTTCCCGACATGGTAGGCCATACTATCGCCGTTCACAATGGCAAACAGCACGTTCCTATTTATGTTTCCGAACAAATGGTAGGACACAAACTCGGTGAATTTGCACCGACGCGAACCTTTAGAGGTCATTCCAAAAGTGATAAAAAAGCTGGTCGGAAGTGAATTCTGGATTTTGAATTCTCAATTCTAAAAATGATAACTGATAACTGATAACTGATTACTAAAAATGGCAGTAGATACTACAAACGAGGTAAGAGCGATCGCTCGCTTTGTGCGTATGTCTCCCTATAAAGTCCGACGAGTTCTCGATCAAATTCGCGGCCGTAGCTATAGGGAAGCGCTCATCATCCTAGAATTTATGCCATACAAGGCTTGCGAACCCATTCTCAAAGCGCTGCGCTCAGCCGTTGCCAATGCCGAACATAACAACGGACTTGAGCCAGCTAGCTTAGTCGTTAGCAAAGCTTATGCAGATGGCGGCCCAAGCTTGAGGCGCTATCGACCTAGAGCGCAAGGCAGAGCCTATCAAATTCGCAAACCCACTTGTCACATTACTGTCGCTGTTGCCCCGGCAGACAATGACTAGCCTCTCAAGGCTGATAGCTAATAGCTCATAACAGATCGCTAATAACTGAAAAAATGGGACAAAAGATACATCCAGTTGGTTTTCGACTCGGTGTTACCAAGGAGCATAAATCTCGGTGGTATGCCGACACGAAGCGTTATCCAGAACTTCTCCAAGAAGATCGTCGCATTCGGCAATATGTTGCTAAAAATCTCAGCAATGCCGGAATAGCGGACATCCGCATCGAACGTAAAGCCGATCAAATTGATTTGGCAATTCACACCGCTAGACCTGGTGTCGTCGTCGGTCGAGGCGGGACGGGCATAGAATCCCTGCGCGTCGGTTTGCAAGAAGCCTTGGGCGGCAATCGACAAATCCGCATCAATGTCATCGAAGTATCCAGAGTCGATGCAGACGCTACCCTGATTGCCGAATACATCGCCCAGCAACTAGAGCGAAGAGTTTCTTTCCGTCGCGTCGTGCGACAGGCAATTCAACGGGCACAGCGAGCAGAGGTCAAGGGCATTAAAATTCAAGTGAGCGGCCGTCTCAACGGAGCAGAAATTGCTCGTACCGAATGGGTTCGGGAAGGTCGAGTTCCCCTACACACCCTGCGGGCTGACATTGACTATTCCTACAAAACTGCCCAAACGATCTACGGAATACTAGGAATAAAAGTCTGGGTCTTCAAGGGAGAAATCATCCCCGGACAGGAAGAACCTGTTACTCCTCCTCCTGCTCAAACCCCTCGTCGGCAACGTCGCCGTCAGCAATTTGAAGATCGCTCAAATGAATAGGCGATAGGTGACTGGTGGTTGGTGACTGGGAAATTCTCATCGCTGAACGCCAATAACAAATCCCTAATCACTCATTCCAAATCACTATGCTAAGTCCAAGAAGAACAAAATTCCGCAAACAACAGCGCGGGCGAATGGCAGGGTTGGCTCACCGAGGCAGTGCGCTCAATTTTGGCGACTTTGCCCTCCAAGCAACTGAACCCTGCTGGATTACCTCGCGTCAAATCGAAGCGGCTCGTCGAGCCATGACTCGCTATATCCGCAGGGGTGGCAAAATCTGGATTCGCATTTTCCCCGACAAACCTGTTACCATGCGTCCGGCAGAAACCCGGATGGGATCTGGTAAAGGTTCGCCCGAATACTGGGTTGCCGTTGTCAAACCAGGACGCATCATGTTTGAAATTGCAGGCGTTTCTGAAGCCGTAGCCCGCGAAGCCATGCGCTTAGCTGCTCAGAAATTACCGATCAAAACCAAGTTCATGACTCGCGAGGAGGAGTATAACTAGACCATGCCTCTCTCGAAAATGGCAGATATCAGAAAACTCAGCGACGAGGAAGTGTCTACCGAGATTTTAGCGGCCAAGCGGAAGTTATTCGAGCTTAGGTTGCAACAAGCTACTCGCCGCTTAGAAAAGCCTCATGAATTCAGGCATACTCGCCATCGTTTGGCTCAACTCATGACCGTAGAACGAGAGCGCCAACTCGGTATTGCGCCCAAGTCTGCTCCAGAGGAACCCCAGGAACAGAAGTCCAAGGCAGCATCCCAAAAAGCAACTAAAGCGAAGTCATCAGTGACTCAAGAAGAGGAATAAACTCGTCATGGCAGTAAAAGAAAGAGTTGGAGTTGTTGTGAGCGACAAAATGGATAAAACCGTAGTTGTCGCCATCGAAAACCGTTCTCCACACCCAAAATACGGGAAAATTGTCGTTAAAACTAAGCGATTCAAAGCTCACGACGAAGAGAATCGCTCTAAAGAAGGCGATCGCGTTCGCATTCGAGAAACCAGACCTCTCAGTAAGACCAAACGCTGGGAAGTCGCCGAAATCCTCAGCCCTAATACCCCATAATTCTCAAAAGGTATAGAGCCATGATTCAACAGCAAACTTATCTCAATGTCGCTGACAACAGTGGCGCTCGCAAATTAATGTGTTTGAGGGTTTTGGGGACTGGTAATTGTACTTATGGCGGAATCGGCGATCAAATCATTGCCGTTGTCAAAGATGCCATTCCCAATATGCCAGTCAAAAAATCAGATGTCGTGAGAGCCGTCATCGTGCGGACTCGTCAGTCCCTGCGTCGCGAAAGCGGCATGACCATTCGCTTCGACGACAACGCAGCCGTCATCATCAACGCGGATGGCAACCCCAAAGGCACTCGTGTTTTCGGCCCAGTAGCGCGGGAACTACGCGACAAAAACTATACCAAGATCGTTTCTCTGGCACCGGAGGTCATCTAAATGCCTAAAGACAGAAAAAGCTCTTCCGCTTCTAAGCGTTACAAAATGCACGTCAAAAAAGGCGACACCGTTCAAGTCATTTCTGGAAAAGACAAGGGCAAAGTTGGCGAAATTCTGCGGACAATCCCCAAAGAAAGCGAAGTTGTGGTTAAAGGCGTTAACGTGAGAACTAAACACGTTAAACCCCAGCAAGAAGGAGAATCCGGTCAAATCGCCACCTTTGAAGCGCCGATTCACAGTTCTAACGTAATGCTCTATTCCAAAAAAGAGAACGTTGCCAGCCGCATTGGCTATACCTTTACCGAAGATGGTCGAAAAGTGCGGATGCTCAAGAAAACTGGAGAAATCCTTGACTGAATTTTGAATTCTGGTTTTTCAAGTCTGAAACTGATAGCTGTTAACTAAACCCTGACCAAGCCCAGGGATGTAAAGGAAAAGATAACTATGGGACAACGACTCAAACTCTTATATCAGGAAACTATTGTTCCCAAACTCAAGGAACAGTTTGGTTATACAAATATTCATCAAGTTCCCAAGGTGGAAAAAGTCATTGTTAATCGGGGATTGGGAGAAGCTTCTCAGAATGCTAAAGCTTTGGAATCTTCGATTAACGAGCTAGCCGTCATTACTGGGCAAAAACCCGTTGTCACGCGGGCGAAAAAAGCGATCGCTGGCTTCAAAATCCGTCAAGGAATGCCAGTCGGTGTAATGGCTACCTTGCGTTCCGAGCGCATGTACGCCTTTTTGGATCGCTTAATCAATTTGGCACTTCCTCGCATTCGCGACTTTCGTGGCATCAGCGCCAACAGCTTTGACGGACGCGGTAACTACAGCCTTGGCATTCGAGAACAACTCATTTTCCCCGAAATCGACTATGACAGCATCGACCAAATTCGGGGGATGGATATTGCCATCGTGACAACCGCCAAGACTGACGAAGAAGGTCGCGCCCTGCTCAAAGCGATGGGAATGCCTTTCCGTTAACCTTTAAATCCTTAACAATCGGGAGAGAAGAATAGGAAATAATGGCACCGAACGATACGATTTCAGATATGCTCACTCGCATTCGCAATGCTTGCTCCGTTAGGCACCCGACCACTCAAGTGCCGACCACCAAAATGACGCGCAGTATTGCCAAAGTTCTCAAGGAAGAAGGCTTTATTGAGGGCTACGAAGAAGTCGGCGAAGGAGTTAACAAACAGCTACTGATTTCTCTGAAATACAAAGGAAGAAATCGCCAACCCCTGATCGGAACCCTAAAACGGGTAAGCAAACCTGGATTGAGAGTTTATTCTACTAGTAAAGATTTACCTCGCGTTTTGGGAGGCATTGGAATCGCGATCGTTTCCACTTCCAGAGGGATTATGACCGATCGCGAAGCTCGTAAACAGGGAGTTGGTGGCGAAGTTCTCTGCTACGTCTGGTAGCCTTTTTCAGCGATTCAGTCAACAGTGACCAGGGATTAGTAAACAAAAAAACGAACAACTGGTAACTGAGCAAACTGATAACTGACAACTGACAACTGATAACTGATAACTGATAACTGATAAGACCTATGTCTCGTATTGGCAAACGCCCAATTACAATCCCCAACAAAGTCACCGTAGAAGTTAACGGGCAGTATGTCGCTGTTAAAGGGCCTAAAGGCACCCTAGAAAGAACGCTACCGCCTCAAGTCAAAGTCGAGCAAGACGGCAATACGCTAAAAGTCTTGAGACAAAATGACTCCAGAGTGGCACGCGAGCGTCACGGACTATCCCGTACTCTCGTCGCCAATATGGTAGAAGGGGTTTCTAACGGATTTCAAAAGCGCTTAGACATCCAAGGAGTAGGATATCGAGCGCAGGCACAAGGCAGTAAGCTGACTCTTAACGTAGGGTACAGCAAACCCGTTGAAATGATGATGCCCAAAGACATTCAGGTTGCGGTAGAAAACAACACGCAAGTCATTGTTAGCGGCATCGACAAAGAAGTAGTGGGAAATACGGCAGCAAGCATCCGTGCTGTTCGACCGCCAGAACCTTACAAAGGTAAAGGCATTCGCTACTTCGGTGAATTCGTAAGACGTAAAGCTGGTAAGACAGGTAAGAAGTAACGATGAAACTGACTCGACAAGAATTAGTACAGCGTCGCCACCAAAGGATACGCAAGAAAGTCATGGGCACGTCAGAACGTCCTCGCTTGGCGGTTTTTCGCTCTCATCAACATATCTATGCCCAAATTATTGACGATGTTGCTCAGCACACTTTAGTAGCTGCATCGACTTTAGAGCCAACCCTTAAAACAGAAC
>CAYTUO010000204.1:525-1223 GCA_964441015.1 uncultured Pleurocapsa sp. | reverse complement strand
TCGGCATCCGTAGGCAAGCTGATTGCTCAACGCGCTCTAGAAAAAGGAATCGAGAAAGTGGTTTTTGACCGAGGTGGAAATCTCTATCACGGTCGCGTTCAAGCTTTAGCCGAAGCTGCCCGCGAAGCTGGCTTGAGTTTCTAGAGAATAGAAATGTCTGTATATTAACTCGGTCAAAGGGAAAACTATGGCAAAACGTCAAAAAAGCAGTCGTACTAAAGCAAAAGAAACCAACTGGAAAGAGCGCGTCATTCAGATTCGCCGCGTCAGCAAAGTGGTCAAAGGCGGAAAAAAACTGAGCTTCCGCGCGATCGTTGTTATCGGTAACGAAAGCGGTCAAGTTGGCGTTGGCGTTGGCAAAGCGAGCGACGTAATTGGAGCCGTTCGCAAGGGAGTGGCTGATGGCAAAAAACAACTCATCGAAGTTCCCTTAACCAAAGCTAGCTCGATTACCCACGTCGCTAATGGCGCTTCTGGCGGCGCTACAGTAATTATGCGACCTGCGGCACCCGGTACTGGAGTCATCGCAGGGGGAGCAGTAAGAACCGTACTGGAGTTGGCTGGCGTAAAAAATATTCTGGCGAAACAGCTTGGCTCAAACAATCCCCTAAACAATGCGAGAGCAGCCGTTAATGCGCTATCGGCATTGCGGACATTTTCAGAAGTGGCACAGGATAGAGGCGTGCCCGTCGAACATC
>CAYTUO010000204.1:0-515 GCA_964441015.1 uncultured Pleurocapsa sp. | reverse complement strand
AAACTATGAGAATCAACGACGCTGTGCCAAAAGCAGGGTCTAAAAAACGCCGCCGTCGCGTCGGTCGAGGGATTTCTGCTGGACAAGGAGCCAGTTGCGGTTTTGGGATGCGCGGTCAAAAATCCCGCTCTGGTTCGGGAACTAGACCGGGCTTTGAAGGCGGACAAATGCCGCTTTATCGGCGCATCCCCAAGTTAAAGCATTTCCCAATCGTCAATCCCAGCTATTACACCGTTATCAACGTGGGCAAGTTGGCTTCGCTTCCAGCTAAGACAGAAGTTACCCTAGAAATGCTGATGGAAAAGGGAATTGTAACGACCAATGACGGCCCGCTCAAAATTCTTGGCGATGGAGAGTTGGCGGTTGCCCTCACCGTTAAAGCAGCCGCGTTTACCTCCGGTGCTAGAGAAAAAATTGAGGCGGCTGGAGGCAGTTGCGAAGTGGTGGAAGGCTAAAAAATTAGGGACTTTTTCTAGCAAAGCTAAGACAAATCAGCCTTCTACCAATCGGGCAGT
>CAYTUO010000203.1:0-8104 GCA_964441015.1 uncultured Pleurocapsa sp. | reverse complement strand
TGACTGCTGCTGGATCGCCAGGCCCGTTCGAGAGGAAAATCCCATCAGGATTGTATTTGAGGATTTCTTCTACTGGGGTATTGGCAGGAACAACGATCGCGCGACAGCCATAGCTAGCCAGACGGCGCAGAATGTTTCGTTTAATGCCAAAATCAACGGCTACAACTGTAAGATCTTCTCTCTCCCCATCGCCATGAACGGAACGAAATTCCCAATGGGGATCGGTTGGCGCAGACCATTCGTAAACTTCTTTCGTCGTGACTTCCTTGACCAGATTTAACCCTGCCATACTCGGTGCTGCCTGAACGTGACGTAGTAGCGCTTGAGGGTCGAGAATTTCGCTGGAAATCCCGCCATTCATCGCACCAACAGAGCGAATTTTGCGCGTTATAGCACGGGTGTCAACGCCATAAATACCAGGAATGTTGTGTTCCACTAGATAATCTGGCAAAGATTTAGTCGCACGCCAGTTACTGGGACGATAAGTAATGTTGCGGGCAATAACGGCTTTAACGTGCGGGTGATTCGATTCTTCGTCTTCTGGGTTGACTCCTACATTGCCTAACTCTGGGTAGGTAAAGGTAACGATCTGACCGCAGTAGCTAGGATCGGTTAAAACTTCTTGATATCCGGTCATTCCAGTATTAAATACGACTTCTCCTACTGCTGTGCTGGTGGCACCGAATGACCATCCTCGATAGAAAGTTCCGTCAGCAAGCACTAATAAAGCTGGTTTAGCCTCTGCAATTGGCATAGTCATTAAATTATTTGATAATAAGCTAGGATGATCTATTGCTGCGAGCGATAGACTAGATATAGATAGCCGATTTAATCTATCTAAAAGTTTGTCGAACGGGCAAACTTTTGGCGATCGCAGTCCATCTTAACAGATTGCGGCTAGCTCAAAAAGGCAAAGTCTGAATCCCCAAAAAGCGGATAAATCGTATGAGTCCGAAAAAATTGACTGATGAAGATAAACTAGAAATTCTTAAGCTTTATCGGGAAACCGAGGAAACTACCTCTACGTTAGCCGATCGCTTCGGAGTAAGTAGCTCTACGATTAGTCGCTTCCTCAAAAATAACTTATCCCACTCAGAATATGAGGATCTGATTCAGCAAAAGCGCTTGGCGAGAACGAACAAATACGGCGATCTCTTTGAAGAAAAGGATCTCAAACCCTTACAGCTGTCTCTAGAGACAGCCCCATCTCTAGAAACCGGAGAGAGCCTTCCTCCTGAAGACAAAGCAGCCGTTTTACAAGAATGGACGATTTCGGAGCGAAAAGCAGAAGAATTCTTGGATACTAAAGCCGTCGTCTCAGTCAGCGAAGTGGCTGCTCTAGGAGACATTTTTGGAGAAGATTTAGTTGCTCTAGAAGAAGACGAAGACGAGTTAGAAGAGGATGAATACGAAGATTGGGAAGATGAAGAGGTAGAGGAAGGCTATACTCCATCTATCTCAACCAAGGTTAAGGTTCAAGTATTACCTCTGTCGGCCGCTTCTTTTCCTAAAACTTGTTATCTAGTGATCGATCGCACTGCTGAACTAATTACTCGACCTTTAAAAGATTTTGCCGATCTCGGTAAGATTCCGGCTGAAGAATTTCAACAAAAAACACTCCCAGTTTTTGATAATCATCGAGTAGCGAGACGTTTTTCCAATCGCTCTCAACGGGTGATTAAAGTTCCCGATGGTCGGATACTTCAAAAAACTTGTGCTTATCTACACGCTAAAGGCATTACTCGACTTTTGCTGGACGGACAAATTTATTCTTTGTCATCTCCTTAAAAACTGGAGTTGATTATTTAATGGTCATTTTTTACAAAAATTAACCTTGATTTTGCTCAAACACGTTGTCTCAGGATTGAGAGCAAGTATAATTGCTTAGTTTTTTGGCTGAGTTTTTAACAAAAAATTAAGATTTTTAACACTATCTATCTAGCACCCTCTCACCTTAAAAATTTAGACGTAAAATTCAATCCAGTACTTTTAATTTTCTAGCAGAAAGACAATAGATAATCTTTCTCTACGTTTCTCCATTGGAAGTGATCCCAAGTTGCGATCGAAGAGATAACTTTCTTAGCGTTCTCTCTGTGCCATCCCCCCTTTTGATCCCCCTCTTAGCTGATAACTGATAACTGATAACTGATAACTGATAACTGATAACTGATAGCTGATAACTGATGAAAGTTAGCCGTCTACTAAGACTTTACGAACAGGGATATAGAGAATACGCTGGGGTCGATCTCAGAGGAGCCGATCTCAGTAGAGTTGCCCTCATTTCAGTCGATCTCAGAGAAGCTAATTTAATGGGAGTTAATCTTAGTCGAGCCTTTTTAACTAAATCCAACTTGAGCGGGGCTAGTTTGAACTGGGCTAATTTGATGTTTGCCAAACTCAGTCAAGCTCAGTTAGCGCAAGCAGATTTAACCAAAGCTAACTTGAGCGGTGCTTTTATGGTAAAAGCCGTTTTAGCCAAGGCTAAACTGAGCGGTGCGAATTTATCCCACGTCAATCTGAGAGCGGCTGATTTGCAGGGAGTTAATTTCTGCGGAGCCAATCTCTATCGAATTAACTTGCGAGAGGCAAATCTTAGCGGTGTTAATTTCAAGTGGGCAAATCTAAAAGAAGCAAGGATGACGGGAGCAATCTTAGCAGGAGCTTCTTTTTATGGAGCCAATCTCAGCCGAACTTTTCTCAAAGATGTGAATCTTAACGGTGCTGATTTAGAGGGAATTAATCTCAGCGAAGCGAGGTTAAGCGGAAGCAACCTTCAAGGGGCTAATCTGATGAAGGCGAATCTTCAGGGCTGTCACTTGCGAGGCGTGAATTTAAGCGGAGCGAATTTAACAGGTGCCAAGCTAGTTGAAGCAAATTTAGAGGAAGCGAATTTAAAGGGAGCTATCTTAAGTGGAGCCGATTTGCGAGAAACTAATCTCAGCGAAGCCAACCTAAGCAATACTGTAATAGCAGAGACTCAACTCGATCATGCTATCTTGTCCCATTCGATGAGTCTTAATCCATTGTCCTCTAGTCTGAGTTGGCTACCTATGGAAATTGTTTTTTAGGAATTTTAAGCATGATGCAACAAGCAACTGGTTACGGAGTTGTGCTAGTGACGGCTGCATCTCAAGAGGAGGGAGAGGCGATCGCGTCGGCTTTGGTAGAGTTAAAATTAGCGGCTTGCGTTACCTTGATGCCAGTGCGATCGATTTACACCTGGCAAGGAAAAGTTAATTCAGAACAAGAATGGCAGTTGATTATTAAAACTCAATTGTCTCAGTTTCCAGCTTTATCAGCCAAAATTAAGGAACTGCATTCCTATCAAGTGCCGGAAATCGTTGCTTTGCCAATTGTCGCGGGTTCTCAATCCTATCTCGATTGGATTGGCGAGAATGTTCAGCTTTAAAACTTGTTCCAATGCAAAACCCCTCCGCTAGTAAGCTAGAGGGATTTCTGAGCGATTCTGATCAGTTAACCGCTACGCCGTTTTACCTCAGTTTATGACCTGGTTAGAACCAGGTGGGTACTGACGCTTCACGCTTCCGTTTCCGAGTACAAGCTCGGTCTACTGCCACACGAAGCTGTTAGCTCCCATATTCATAAAACATAGATCAACAAACTATGTCGGCAGTCACCAACGTAGCAGCCAGACTTCCTCTATGTTAATCGCTTTTTTCGGTTTAGGCAAACAGGGAAGCCGAGAACGCGATCGCTAGCCAAAGTAGTTTATGCTGGAAGAGACAGCAGTTTACGTAACTTTACAAAAACTACTATGCAATGCGTCATTCACCGTCGAGCGCAGTTTTCAGCGAGTCATCGCTACTGGCTGCCAGAACTCGATGAAACGGAAAACAGGGAGCGATTTGGGGTATGTAGTCGCTTTCCCGGACACGGACATAATTATGTCCTGTATGTTTCTCTCGCAGGGAAAGTGGATCACTATGGCATGGTGCAAAACCTATCTAATGTCAAACGGGTTATTAAACAAGAGGTTACTAGCCAACTAGACTATGCTTATCTCAATGACGTTTGGTCAGAATTTCAACAGACTCTGCCAACGACAGAAAATATTGCTAGGGTTATTTGGGAGAGGCTAGCTCCCCACCTGCCTCTGGTTAACATTCAACTGTTTGAACATCCCGATTTGTGGGCCGATTATCAAGGAAATGGTATGGAAGCGACTCTGACTGTTAAGACTCATTTTAGTGCTGCTCATCAACTAGCATTACCGGAATTGAGCCAAGAAGAAAACAACGAAATCTACGGCAAATGCGCTCGTCCCAACGGTCACGGGCATAATTATCACTTAGAAGTGTCGGTCACGGGCGAAATTGATTCGCGTACTGGAATGATCGTTGATTTAGTGGCTCTCCAAAAGGTAATCGATGACTACGTGGTAGAGCCTTTCGACCATACTTTTTTGAATAAAGATATTCCCTATTTTGCTCAAGTCGTGCCGACGGCGGAGAATATTGCTCTATATATCGCTCAGTTACTCCAGCAACCGATTCGAGAGCTTGGTGCCGAGCTGGCGAAGGTGAAATTAATAGAAAGCCCGAATAATTCTTGTGAAATTTACTGCCGCCAGTTAAGTCAGGAGGCGGAAACGATTCAGAAGCGAGAACCTGCTTTAGCAGTTGGGTAAAATCCTGACAATATCCCTCAATAGATTTAGGGGCAGTTCAAGCGAAAATAGGGATGCCGCCAACTCGCGGTATCACCCCTCACGCTTTTAGATTGCTTTTAACTTGAAACAAGTTTGTATCCTAATTGGCTAATGGAAACTACGATAACTCTACATCAAGTGTAAGTACGCTGCTTCAATTTCTAGTTGATGAACTAATTTTTCGTTTCCTTGCGCTCTAGCAACTTCCAAGCGATGTTGCAGATTCTTCCGCAAGCTTTCTCGATGAGCTTGAGCAGCTTCTGTTATCATTTTCTGACGATTTTTGTTCATGGTGAACATTATTTTTAAGCGAGTTGATATAGCCTACATCTCTAAAATAACATTTAGGGGACTATTTATAGGGTTTATTACTGAAATTTCAGAGACTTATTTGCTCTCGCTTCCGCAGATGTGATGCTTAACAAGCGAATGATTACCTTGCTGAGCGACTTTGGCTGGCAGGATGTCTATGTCGGTGTCATGAAAGGTGCGATCGCCCAAATTAATCCTCAGCTAAAGGTCATTGACTTGACGCATCAAATTCCGCCTCAGAATCTTGCTGCTGGACGATTTTGTTTGATGAATGCCTTTTCTTACTTTCCTAGAGAAACCGTTCATATCGCAGTGGTCGATCCTGGCGTGGGCAGTCAACGGCGAGGGGTGGCGATCGCGTTGGCGGAGGGTTATCTCGTCGGCCCCGATAATGGTTTATTTAGCGGCGTTTTGAGTGTATCGCCGGCGATCGCTGCGGTTGAATTGACCAATCCCGATTACTGGCGTTCTCCCAATCCGAGTTCTACCTTTCACGGTCGAGATATTTTTGCTCCTGTGGGCGCTCATCTCGCTAATGGGGCTAATCTCGAACAGTTGGGGACAGCTATCGATCTGGCCAGTCTCGTCGAGTTCCCCCTGGCATCCTTAAGTGTGACGGACAAGAAGATTGTGGGAGCGATTCAGTATATAGATGGGTATGGAAACTTAATTACCAATATTCCAGCAAACGCCCTAAAAGACAAAAGATGGTCAGTGGCAATCGCCAATCGGGTTATCTCTAGCCATCAAACCTACAGCAACGTTGAAGTGGGAGAGATTACCGCGCTGATTGGGAGTCATGGTTGGGTGGAAATTGCGGTCAATGGGGGGAGTGCAAAATTTCAATTGCAAGTCGATTGGGGAGATCCGGTAGAAGTTTTTTGGAGCATCCCAAATGTGTAATTGTAGTGTGGAAAGCGAAGCGGGTACGGAGTACCTCACGTCTCGACGAGCGAATCTAAAATGCGAGCAAGATGCTCGCACTACCTATGATAAATTTGCAAAAACGGGATGCTCCTAAGTTTTTTGGCTAAATTAGAGACAATTACTGTTCCTTGGTGCGAATTACTTCCTGTAACACCTTTAACAAGTCTTTTAAAGTATAAGGTTTTGCTAAAAAGGCTTGGATTTTAGCACCAGCAGCTTGAGCTAATTTTTCGTTAGAAACGAGTCCGCTAGTAGCGATCGCTTTAACGTTGGGATCGATCTCCCATAAAGTTCGGATAGCTGTAGTCCCGTCCATCGACGGCATCATAATATCCATGAGAACAGCTTTAATCTCATCCTTATGCCGAGTATAAAGCGTGATCGCTTCAATGCCATCGCTAGCTATGAGGACTTTGTAGCCGTAGATTTCGAGAGACGTTTGGGTAATCTCTTGTACTGCCGCTTCATCATCGACCACTAAAATCAACTCTCCATGTCCTCTGGGCATTTCCGACTCGGCATCTGCCTGCTTTTGTAAGTCATTCACTTGTGGCAGGTACACCTTAAATTCGCTGCCTTTGTTAACCTCGCTAGATACGGTAATAAAGCCGCCATAGCCCTTAACAATCCCTAGTGTAGTCGAAAGACCTAGCCCCGTTCCTTTGCCAACCTCCTTGGTGGTGAAAAAAGGTTCAAAAATGCGATCGAGGACTTCGGGGGACATTCCTACTCCCGTATCCGAGATGGTAACAACCAGATAGTGGCCCACTTTTGCCTCCAGATTTTTTTTAGCATCCCCTTCGTCTATAAAAGCATTTTCAGCCGTAATGACAAGCTTTCCACCATCGGGCATGGCATCGCGTGCATTGACGCAGAGATTCATAAAGACTTGATGGAGGTGAGTCGCATCTGCCAAGACTGTCCCCAGTTCATGGGTGGGAATGTCTGCCTCGATTTCTATAGATTTAGGAAAGGTACTTTTAGCAATCTTCACGACTTCCCATAACAGATGTCCGACTTGCAGCACCGTGCGTTTGCCTTCAACCCCGCGTGCAAATGACAAAATTTGCTTGACCAAATCTGCGCCGCGCCTAGCGCTTCCCTCTAGTAATCTCAGCAGTTGCATTCCCCGTTCGTCGAGATCGGGAAGTTTGAGGGGCAGGAGTTGGGCGGTTGTCAGAATGGGGGTTAGAATGTTGTTGAGATCGTGAGCAATCCCGCTAGCCAGAGTTCCCAGGCTTTCTAGGCGCTGAGCGCGGAGAATTTGAGCTTCTAGATGTTTTTTTTCAGTGATATCGGTATCGACAGTGAGGATCGATTTGGGCTGTCCGGTTTCATCGCACACCAGCGTCCAACGACTTTCTACAATGACTTCCTTGCCGTTTTTCGCAACTTTGTGTAACTCTCCTTGCCACTCACCTTTCTCGACAACAATCTGGAGGATTGCTTCAAGTTGAGATGGGACTTCTTGAAAAAGAAAATTGCTGGCACACTTTCCCAAGATTTCCTCAGCTTGCCAGCCATAAAGCCGTTCGGCCCCTTTGTTCCAAAAAAGGATGCGGTTGGCGCGATCGCGCACGAGAATGGCATTGGTCGTGATATCTAAAAGGGCAGCTTGTTCGTAGATTTTCTGTTCTGCTCGCTTGCGTTCAGTAATATCCTGACCGATCCCTACATTAAAGCCAGTGGGTAAGCAAACGTTTGCCCAAGAAGTTTCTAAAATTTCACCCGCACGATTTCTGGTGTGCAAGTCTCGCCAACTCCCATCGGCAGTCAGCATTGAGTCCAACACTGAGGTGCGGTAATTTGCATCTGGATAACATTCTGCTAGGATATCTCTTTCTTTAATTTCTTCTAACGACCAACCTAAGCTCTTCTCTAGGGCTTTGTTAACCATCCGTATGCGACCGTTGGCATCATAAAAGCTCAACATCACCGGAATATTGTCAAAAATCGCCTGTAAGATTTCCGTCTGCTCTTTGAGGGCGAGTGCGGATGCTTTGCTCTCGGTGATATCGCGCAAAATGGAGAGATGGCGGTGAGGCAGAAAGTCAGCCGTTGCTGCATATTCAACTTCCCGAATGCTTCCATCGGGCCGGCGGAGGCGAAACTCACCAGACATTTGTCCTTGTTTTCGGAACATTGGCCAAGCTTGTTCAAACTCAAAATTTGGTTCGGCAAAATCTGTAATTCTGG
>CAYTUO010000202.1:0-8124 GCA_964441015.1 uncultured Pleurocapsa sp. | reverse complement strand
AAATCTTGGAAAAATCGCAGGTAAAGCTGTGTTGGTCTTGCCCATGCTCTGCGAAGCCCTATTGTCGCTCCAATTAGACACCCAATTAAACCTGATGCTATCAACAGGGGAAGGGCATACTGAATAATCGGTTGGTCGCCATTGGCTAAAGGTGTTGTCGGACTCAACCAAAGCGGCCATCGAATGGGAGCTAAGGGAGTCAGTAGGGCAATAACCGTTAAAATGACCATCGGCAACGCCATCGGCCAAGCCACTTCCGGTGCCCTGCGGGTTTTGCTTTGCGCTTGACCGAGAAACACCAGACGAAATACGCGAGTTAAATTGAGCGCACTAAGAGCATTGACGAATAGCAAAATTCCTAACAACCATCCATCAACTGCCCAGGAGCCATTAAACCAACGCTGCCACGTCCAAAACATTCCCATCGGCATCAGCGCAATTAAACCAGAAGCCCCTACGACAAACGCTGAGGTCGTTGCTGGCATCCGCGACCACAAACCGCCCATTTCTGTGATGTTTTGGTTGTTCGTGGTTAAAATAATCGCTCCTGTACTCATAAAGAGCAGTGCTTTAGCAACCGCGTGGGTAAACAGGAGTAAAAAGGCGATATCTACGTGCCCCAGTCCCACGGCAATAAATACTAATCCCAGGTAAGCACTCGTCGAATGGCAAAGTGCCCGCTTGATGTCGATTTGGGCAACTGCAATTAGAGAAGTTCCAATTGCCGTGACCGTGCCGATAATAATTAATACATCTGAAGAAACGGGCGATAAGGTAAATACGGGCTGAAGCTTAATTAAGACGTAAGCCCCAGCAGACACGACAATAGAATTCCGCATAATTCCTGCGGGGTTGGGCCCTTCCATTGCCTCGTCTAGCCAGAGATTGAGAGGAAATTGAGCGCATTTCCCTGTAGGCCCTGCAATGAGAGATAATCCCAACAAAGTGGCTGTCAGTGACGCTAAGGGGGAAGTTACCGCCCAGTTTTCTAGCTGAGAGAAAGAAAGCCCCGCACCATAGCTAGAAAGGGCTACTAATCCCATTAATAAAATAATGTCCCCGACTCGCTTGGTTAAAAAGGCATCTCTGGCTGCAGAGACGACTAAAGGTTGGGCGTACCAAAAACCTACAAGCAAGTAAGTGGACAGGGTGAGCATTTCTAAGAGGGCATAACTGAGGAACAAAGAATCGCTCAGCGCAATGCCCCCTAGTGCCGCTTCAAAAAAGCCCATTAAGCCATAGAACCTCGCTAGGGCCCAGTCTTTTTCCATGTATCCCAGGGCATAGATTTGTACTAGCAAGCTGATACCCGTGACTAATTCTAATGCTCCGAGACTGACGGGGGATAATTCTATTGAGAGGGTAAGGTCTAAATCGGCTACTTGGAGCCAGTGAAAAACTAATTGCTCTGTCTGTCGCTGCCAAATGAAATAAAATGCGATCGAGCCATGCAAGAAGCCGATAACAGTCATCAATAAATTAATGTAGGCTGCGGGTCGAGGGCCTGTGCGACGGATAATCCTCATCGACCACGGGAGCGCTAAAAAAGATCCTATCAAGCTGTAAAAGGGTATTAACCAACAATGATGGAGAAAAAAGTCACTCATTAAAATCGCCTTTGAACTTAAAACAAGTCATGATAGCCGCCTGAACGGTATTGGAAATTCGATAATCTATGAAGGTTCTGAAATGCGTTATGTTAATCGAGTTCGTTTAAATTAGCCTAACCTTACAGATTAAGCTATAAACCTTTTAATTCAATAGATAATTTTATAGGAACGGTAATTTTTTCTAATCAAGCAGAAGAATTACAGTATTTTTACCTAATGAATCGTCAAAGCCTCTCTTAAGGACAAAAGTGAGTTCTCTCTGGCTAATTTTGCGAAAAGAGCTTTTTCTTCTCGTTTGACCGAGACGAGGCTCAAAACTTTATTCTGTCTTATTTTTCTGAGGTCTGCTTTGCCCTTTAAAAAGTTAGTATAAAAAGATTATAAAACAGTCCTAACCCTTCAAGGAATCTAATGCGTTGATGCCTTGATAGAAAAGAATCAATTCTTGTGATTAACTTTTATTAACTAAAATATTAAAAAATATCATCGTGATTTATATTGTCAAAGGGAACAAGGTTTCCTATGCTTTTTTAAGGGCTGATAAGTTAGCCACTCCCGTGAAGTTTTTTTCAACCAGCTTGCGCGATCGCGATAGTAAGGAGATAGGGTGTGTCAGTTATAGGGAGAAAAAGCGGATTAGTCTGCCGCAGTCCCAAAAGCCGTAGTTCCCCATTGTCCCCTCAAGTTGGAAAAGAAGCAGGACAGGAATTTGTAATTGCTTAACTTAATTCAGTTGTATAAATCGGTTTAGTTTGGCTCGATCAGCGAGGAAATCAACAATGCCAATTGCAGTAGGAATGATTGAAACTTTAGGTTTTCCAGCCGTCGTAGAAGCAGCCGACGCTATGGTTAAGGCGGCTCGCGTGACTTTGGTAGGTTATGAGAAAATCGGTAGCGGTCGCGTAACGGTCATCGTTCGCGGAGATGTTTCTGAGGTACAAGCTTCAGTTTCTGCCGGAATTGAAGCTGCCAATCGCGTTAATGGCGGTCAAGTTCTTTCTACTCACATCATTGCTCGCCCTCACGAAAACCTGGAGTACGTGTTGCCGATTCGCTATACCGAAGAAGTAGAACAGTTCCGAACTTATTAAATCAGTCGTTAGTTGAGAAACAAATGACAAACGACAAATATTAATTGTGGAGTAGAGATTCATGTCGATCGCAGTAGGAATGGTGGAAACTTTGGGTTTCCCAGCCGTTGTAGAAGCAGCCGATGCTATGGTTAAAGCTGCCCGCGTTACTTTAGTCGGTTACGAAAAAATTGGTAGCGGCAGAGTGACGGTAATTGTTAGAGGCGATGTTTCTGAGGTACAAGCTTCAGTTTCCGCCGGCATCCAAAATGTCAAACGAGTCAGAGGCGGCGAAGTCTTGTCCACCCATATTATTGCTCGTCCTCACGAAAACCTAGAATACGTTTTACCCATTCGCTATACCGAAGCAGTAGAACAGTTTCGCGAGAGCGTCAATCCCCAACCGTTGAGAAGAATATAAGGCGACTGAACTAGGAATGCAAATTGCTAAAGTTCGGGGCACTGTTGTTAGCACCCAAAAAACTCGCTCTCTGACAGGAATGAAGCTGCTGCTGCTCCAGTTTATCGATGCCGACGGACAACTTCTGCCAAAATATGAAGTCGCCGGAGATCTGGTAGGGGCAGGCGTTGATGAGTGGGTGCTAGTTTCTAGAGGGGGTGCAGCCCGTATTGAGAGTGGATGTGAGAGTCGTCCGCTAGATGCCATGGTGGTTGGAATTATCGAGACGATAACGCTTGAAAATCGCCTAATTTACCGCAAAAAAGACGAAGATAGAAGACCAGCGATCAGTACTCAGTAACCAGGGACTAGAGACTGGGATAAGAGAACGAGCAATGAAGAGACAAGGATAGGGGAAAACTTCTGAACTCCTGAACTTCTAAACTTCTAAACTCCTCAATTGTGACAACTGATTACTGATTACTCATTACTGATTACTGACATTGGGAGGGATTAGTAAAAATGGTAGTCCGCACTACGGCGGCTCCCCCGACTCCTTGGTCGAAAAATTTAGCTGAACCGCAAATAGATGAAAGTGCTTACGTACATTCCTTCTCAAACCTGATAGGTGATGTCAAAGTCAATGCCAACGTACTAATCGCCCCCGGAACCTCCATTCGCGCCGATGAAGGAACGCCATTTTATATCGGCGAAGGCACCAATATTCAAGATGGCGTTGTGATTCACGGTCTAGAAAAAGGCCGTGTTGTCGGAGATGACGGCGAGGAATATTCAGTCTGGATTGGCAAAGAGGTTTGCATCACTCACATGGCGCTAATTCACGGGCCAGCTTACATTGGAGATCGGTGCTTTATTGGCTTTCGCTCGACAGTGTTTAATGCCAGGGTGGGTGAGGGCTGTATCGTCATGATGCACACTTTGATTCAAGATGTAGAAATTCCACCCGGAAAATACGTTCCATCGGGAGCGACGATTGTCAACCAGCAACAAGCAGATCGACTGCCAGACGTGCAGGAGAGCGATCGCGCTTTTGTCTATCACGTGGTGGAAGTTAATGCAGCATTGCGAGAAGGCTATCAGGGTGCAGAAAATGCTGCTGGCATCGCTCCGATTCGGACACAGCTAAAACGTTCGGAACAAGACGCTAATGAAACTAACTATAGAAATTCGGTGGAGAGTATGAGTTTAAGTTCGGATATTAGGACACAGGTTCGTTCCTTGCTGTCTCAGGGCTACGCCATTGGTGCAGAACACGCAGACAAGCGCCGCTACAAGACGGGTTCTTGGCTCAGTTGCGGCGCAATTTCAGGGAAACGCGAAGACCAAGTGATGAGCGAGTTGGAAACTTACCTAAGCGAGTACGAAGGCGAATACGTTCGCTTAATTGGGATCGATCCCAAAGCCAAGCGGCGCGTCCTCGAAATGGTGATTCAACGCCCTGGGGATATCCCTGCGCCTACTGTTGGTTCCAAAGCAGCGACTAATGGAACGCCTGCCAGCGCTGGCAGCAGCAATGGAAACTTGGGCGGAGATCTCGTTTCTCAGGTGCGATCACTGCTCAAAGGAGGCTACAAGATCGGTACCGAATACGCCGATAAACGCCGCTATAAGACTAGCTCTTGGCTGACGGGTTCTACTATCGAAGCCAGACATGATTCAGAGGCGGTTCGTGTCATCCAAGCTACGTTAGCCGAGCATGAAGGAGAATACGTGCGCCTGGTGGGAATCGACCCCAATGCTAAACGGCGCGTTTTAGAACTGATTATTCAAAGACCTGGAGAAACGCCTGGTAGCAGTTTAAATGGCTCCTCGGCAAAGTACAGCAGCAACGGCACTCAAGCCAGTGTCTCTGCTAGTAGTGGCGGTCTGAATTCTCAAGCCATTGCCCAAATTCGTTCCTTACTCGCTCAAGGCTATAAAATCGGTAGCGAACACGCCGATAAGCGTCGCTTCAAAACCAGTTCTTGGCAGAGTTGCTCTCCTATCGAAAGCAATCGCGAACCTGAAGTCATCGCGGCTTTAGAAGCTTGCTTGGCAGAACACCAAGGCGAATACGTCCGCTTGTTGGGGATCGATTCAAAGGCAAAACGGCGCGTGCTGGAAACCATCATCCAACGCCCAGAAGATGGCAATCAAAAGGGTTACACTACTTCAGCAGCCTCAACCAGCACGGTCAGCTATAGTTCTTCTAACGGCACTAGCGCCAAAGTCGGCAGCAGTAGCTTAGATGCTGAAACCATTGCCCAAATCCGTTCCTTACTCGCTCAAGGCTGCAAAATTGGTAGCGAACACGCCGATAAGCGCCGCTTTAAAACCAGTTCTTGGCAGAGTTGCTCTCCCATCGAAAGCAACCGCGAAGCTGATGTGATCGCTGCCTTGGAATCTTGTCTAGCCGACCACCAAGGCGAATACGTCCGCTTAATTGGGATCGACCCCAAAGCTAAGCGGCGCGTAATGGAAACCGTGATTCAACGCCCATAGATTCAGTGACCAGTGACCAGTGACCAGTGACCAGGAAGATAAGGAGATAAGGAGATAAGGAGGACAAGGAAGACAAGGGGGAGATTTAACTCCTGACTTCTTTACAAGTGCAAGAAATTGTACCCCTTTTGAACTTCTGAACTCCTGAACTCCTAAACTCCTAAACTCCTAAACTCCTGGTAACTGATAACTGATAACTGATAACTGATAACTGAAATGCATTTACCGCCCGTACAACCCGTTAGTTATTCGGATATTTATGTGAGTGGAGAGGTCATCATTCATGAGAGTGCGGTAGTGGCACCAGGCGCTATCCTCAACGCTGCACCGAATAGCCGGATTGTCATCGGGGCAGGGGTTTGTGTAGGAATGGGGGCTATTCTCAATGCTTGCCACGGCGCGATCGAAGTAGAAGAGGGTGCCGTCTTGGGAGCAGGCGTGTTAACGATTGGTCGAGTTAAGATTGGCAGCAACGCTTGTATTGGTGCTGCAACAACCATCTTTAACGCTTCTGTAGACAAGATGGCAGTGATTCCAGCAGGTTCGTTAATTGGAGATCCTTCTCGTCAGGTTACCATTCTTGCAGGAACCGATTTACCTCCCTCAGAACCAACTGTTCAAGAGCAGTCATCAGTAGAAGCTGACTCGCCTTCTGTAGAACCAACCGTTCAAGTCGAGTCTCATCAAGTCGAACCCGAAGCTTCTCCCCAGTCTTCAAAGTCGCCTGTTATCGGTCAAGTTTATATCAATCAGTTATTGATCTCGCTTTTTCCAGAACGTAATTCTCTAAAGCGCCCCAATCAAGATAGTGATTAAAGTTATTTCTAGCCATTTTTTGCAAAAATTTTGCTGCTATTCCCAGAATTTCTCTAAATCTTAATCGAGAGAGATTGTCAGGGCTATTTTTAGTCAATTATGCCTAAAGATATTAGACAGCAAAAAAAGTTTTTATTCAGAAAAAAAATTAAAGTCAGCGCAAATTATCAAAATCGTGAGTGAGTGATTCAACTTAAGATAGAACAATTAAATAGGGCTTGTTTTTGCACTCTCAGTAATAGCCTAAGAGTGATATAAGCTTTGTTTTTTTATGGATTTACAGATAAAGAACTTAATGTTTAGATGTTGAGAAATAACAGTTTATTAAGTTTTTTTAAGCCCAAGAACCGATCATTAGTTAAATTAATAGACTCCAGAAAAAAATACAATATAAATTTAGGAAAATTCTGAAAATTTTTTTTTAAATAATCTAAAATTTATGTTACGATTAAAACTCGAAAAACAGATAGTCGAATTGACGGTTGGCTTCGGAAAATTCTAGAAGCAGAGTTTACTAAAAAAATTTCTCAGGGAGACCGTGGCGATCGGCTTTGCCGCTGCGCGGAGCGCAATCGCCCCCGGCGCTTGACCTTAAAAGAGAGAAATCCGATTGACATTTATGGAGGAATGACTAAGATGGTACAAGCAAAATCAAAAGGATACCAGGCTGGTGTAAAAGATTACCGCCTGACTTACTACACCCCCGACTACACCCCTAAAGATACCGATGTGCTCGCCTGCTTCCGCATGACTCCCCAACCGGGTGTTCCTCCTGAAGAAGCAGGTGCTGCTGTAGCGGCTGAATCTTCTACAGGAACTTGGACGACGGTTTGGACAGACAACCTGACCGATCTCGATCGCTATAAAGGTCGTTGCTATGACATCGAACCCGTTCCCAACGAAGATAACCAATATTTTGCTTTTGTTGCTTATCCTTTAGATCTATTTGAAGAAGGTTCTGTTACCAACGTCCTAACCTCCTTAGTCGGTAACGTTTTCGGATTCAAAGCCTTAAGAGCATTACGCTTAGAAGATATCCGTTTCCCGGTTGCTTTGATCAAAACCTTCCAAGGACCTCCCCACGGGATCACCGTTGAGCGCGATAAATTAAATAAGTATGGCCGTCCTTTGCTCGGTTGTACTATTAAGCCTAAGCTCGGCCTGTCTGCTAAGAACTACGGTCGTGCCGTTTATGAATGTCTCCGGGGCGGTCTAGACTTCACCAAAGACGATGAAAACATCAACTCTCAGCCCTTCATGCGCTGGCGCGATCGTTTTCTGTTTGTTCAAGAAGCGATCGAAAAAGCACAAGCTGAAACCAACGAAGTTAAAGGTCACTACCTGAACGTGACTGCGGGGACTTGCGAAGAAATGCTCAAACGGGCAGAATTCGCCAAAGAAATCAAGACCCCCATCATCATGCACGACTTCTTCACAGGTGGTTTCACTGCTAACACCACTTTAGCTAAATTCTGTCGTGATAATGGCTTACTGCTACACATCCACCGGGCGATGCACGCGGTAGTTGACCGCCAGAAGAACCACGGTATTCACTTCCGTGTTTTAGCTAAGTGCTTGCGCCTGTCTGGTGGTGACCACCTGCACTCTGGTACGGTTGTTGGTAAACTAGAAGGCGAACGCGGTATCACGATGGGCTTCGTCGATCTGATGCGCGAAGACTACGTAGAAGAAGATCGTTCTCGCGGTATTTTCTTCACCCAAGACT
>CAYTUO010000201.1:0-8152 GCA_964441015.1 uncultured Pleurocapsa sp. | reverse complement strand
CAATCACCGATCACCAATCACCAATCACCAATAATATGAAACAGTTCTTCTCTAAGATATTTAATACCTATGCAGATGGACTAGTTATGTTTAGTCGCCTGTATGGCCGTCAAGCTTGGTTGGTGTTTCTGCTGATCTTCAGTTTGATTCTTGCCTCGATTAATTTTCCAGCGCGATCGCAACACGAACCTGCCGAAATCCGAGGCGTTTGGCTGACCAATATTGACAGCGATGTTTTATTTGACCAGCAAAGGCTTTCAGATGCCATAGATACACTCTCTCAGTTAAACTTTAACACCCTCTATCCCACCATTTGGAATTGGGGCTATACCCTTTATCCCAGCGAGATTGCCAAAGCAGTTACCGGACACTCCCTTGATCCCACGGAAGGACTTCAGGGACGAGATATCCTGGCAGAAACAGTGGAACAGGGACATAGTAAAGGGATGGCTGTGATTCCCTGGTTTGAGTTTGGCTTTATGGCACCGGCCGACTCAGACTTAGCCAAGCGCCACCCCAAATGGCTAACCAAACGTCACGATGGCAGTACGGTTTGGCTAGAAGGAAACGTTCACAAACGAGTTTGGCTCAATCCTTTTAATCCAGAAGTACAGCAATTCATCACTAATTTAATTGTCGAAATGGTCAGTCAATACGATGTAGATGGCATCCAGGTAGACGACCATTTTGGTTTTCCCTACGACTTTGGATATGACGATTTTACCGTCAAGTTATATCAACAAGAACACAACGGGAAATTGCCACCCAAACCACCAGCGAATATCAAAACTGTCAACAGTTGCATTGTCAAGAATCGGGAATGGATCGAATGGACGCGCTGGCGGGCGGATAAAGTTACTCAATATATGAAACAAGTATTTAGTGCTATCAAAGACAGTAATCCCGATGCGATCGTTGCTGTTTCTCCCAATCCGCAAACCTTTTCCCTCAATTGCTATCTTGCCGACTGGCAAAAATGGGAAAGAATGGGGCTAGTTGAAGAACTGGTTTTACAAGTTTATCGCAACGAGATGAAGGCTTTCTTGCGGGAATTGTCTCAACCAGAAGTACAAGCGGCTAAACAACATATTCCTTTTGGCATCGGTGTTTTGTCTGGATTAAAAGGCCGTCCCATTCCTTTTGAACAAATTCAAACTCAAGTAGAAACTGTCCGAAAGCAGGAATTTGCTGGTGTATCTTTCTTTTTCTATGAAAGTTTGTGGAATTTAGCCCAAGAACCGAGAGAACAACGCCAATCAGCTTTTCAAAGCCTATTTTCTGTGCCGATGAAGCGAGCAAGTTTATTCAAAAATTAGCAAGACAGCATCGATCAGAGATTATTTTCGGGTGATTCTTGTTCTACGACTGCTTTGAGCTTAGAGTAAAAGTCAGAATCATCGATCGCGGGGGTAAATTCGTGGATGGTTCGCCCGCGACTTCCCAAAGGTTTAAAATTTCGTTGGAAGGAGGGAAACGGTGCTGAAGGAATGAATGGCTCGCTATCTGAGGAAATTTGCCGGTTAGAACCCTGAGAATCGGCGAAATCTGGCTGCTGAAGGACGCGATCGCCTTGAGTCTCGGTTTGCGGTTCTTCGCTAGATTGTACTTGGTTCTTCTCTTGCCATTGATGGACATGAATCAATTTTTCAGCAGTTTCTTGAGAAGGAGAAATTAATTCGCTACTTTCTGACTCTTGAGTGGCGATCGCGATCGGGATTAACTGAGGCTCATCGTGTTGAGGAAGAACTCGGAAAATTAGACGTTCAAATTCATAGGTGAAATGAAACATCGGCCGTCCGCGCCGCAGCCATAGGCTTAAAATATGTTCGACGGAAATCACTTTGTAACGTCCTTGATAGAGCGCTTCTACCACCGCTAAACGAACCCACTTGACAGGATAGAGTCGCAGCCATCGCTCGATTATTTCCAATGGCGTATATCCTCTCAGTTCAAACCCATAGCGAGTCAGTAACGCTGCTATCTGGGTAACTGTTAAGTCCTTAGCCAAGTCTGTCATCAAAGGTTTGGGGACAGCTAAAAGTGTTCTCGTAACTTCGCGATAATCCGCTCTCCAGAAACTAGAAAAGTTTTTCACATTCATAAACAAAGTTTAGCTTTGCCTTGCCTGCTTTACGAAAAAGCAAACTACAGCACCGCTTTCGCCAATGGCTTGTATCATGCTCGAATAGACATATCAATTTTACTGAGATCCCGTCAACTCAATTGTCAGGTTTTAGGCACTCGCGAACGGCAGAAAACCGATTTATTGTTAATCTACTTTTCAGTACTGAAGTAATTTTTGTAAGCTTTTCAAGCGTCTAGAACAGCAAATTAGATGCACGAAAGTCTATTTAATTTATCAAAAGCGAGAAAAAACTCCTAAGATCAGATTGTTTCAAAAAAGTAAAAAAACCAGCAAAAATTAGAGGAGATAAAAAAACGTAATTGCTTCAAAGAAAAATTTTCTCGACGATAATTAGCTTAAACAATTCTTTATAATGCAAGCAAGGTACAACACCCCTAATGCGTTAAGCTTTAGAAATTGCAACTCAGCCAATCATGAGAAGTGCAAGCTGCATGAGAGTTTTACTGTTATATCCCCTATTTCCCAAAAGTTTTTGGTCCTTTGAAAAAGCGTTAGCTTTGGTGGATCGCAAGGCACTGTTACCGCCTCTGGGCTTAATTACAGTTGCCGCCATTCTTCCCCAGGAATGGGAGTATAAATTGGTCGATCGCAATATTCGCGAGGTAACCGAACAAGAATGGGACTGGGCCGAATTAGTCATCGTCTCCGGCATGATCGTCCAAAAGGAAGACTTGCTTGCCCAAATTCAAGAAGCTAAGCGGCGAGGAAAACGAGTTGTTGCGGGAGGCCCCTATCCAACTTCCCTTCCCGATGAAGTCCAAGGGACAGGAGTCGATTATCTCGTTCTCGATGAAGGCGAAGTTACCTTACCATTACTGGTAGAAGCGATCGCGCGAGGAGAAACCAACGGAATCTTTCGCTCAACCGAGAAACCATCCGTCACCGAAACCCCGATCCCTCGCTTCGATTTGCTGGAGTTCGATGTCTACGACAATATGTCGATTCAATATTCTCGCGGCTGTCCCTTCCAGTGCGAGTTCTGCGATATCATCGTTCTCTACGGTCGCAAGTCCCGCACCAAAACGCCAGAGCAACTAATCGGGGAACTAGAGCGTCTCTACGAGCTAGGCTGGCGGGGATCGGTCTTTATGGTGGATGACAACTTCATTGGTAACAAGCGCAATGTCAAGTTGTTGCTCAAGGAGTTGAAAGGCTGGATGGCTGAGAAAAACTATCCTTTTAGCTTTGTGACCGAAGCTTCAGTAGACTTGGCTGACGATCGAGAACTCATGGAGCTAATGGTTGAATGCCATTTCAACAGCGTCTTTATGGGCATTGAAACACCAGACGAGGAAAGCCTAACCCTAACCAAGAAGTTTCAAAACACTCGCAACCCACTTAGCGAGGCGATAGACACGATTACACGCGCTGGACTGCGGGTAATGGCAGGTTTTATCATCGGCTTTGATGGAGAAAAATCAGGTGCAGGCGATCGCATCGTCCAGTTTGTTGAACAAACCGCCATCCCCGTTGCCATGTTCAGTATGCTACAAGCACTGCCGAATACGGCTCTCTGGCACCGACTAGAGAAAGAGGGACGACTGCTCAAAGAAAAATCAGGGATGAATCAGACAACATTGATGAACTTTGTCCCAACTCGACCTATCGAAGATATTGCCCGCGAATATATCGAGGGATTTTTGCAACTTTACGATCCACAGCGATATCTCGATCGCACTTTCCGTCATTTTCTGAAGATGGGATCGCCCAAAAATTCTGGAAGCGGATCGCTTGATATCAGTTGGAGAGATATTCGCGCTTTACTGATTCTGGTTTGGCGACAAGGTGTCCTTCGCAAAACACGCTGGAAGTTCTGGATCAATCTGTTGAAAATCATCCGATATAATCCCAAGGTAATCACTCGCTATTTAAAAGTTTGTGCTTTCTTTGAACACTTTGTTGAGTACCGTCAAATTGTCCGCGACCAAATTAATAGCCAATTAGCTGCTTATTTAGAAACCAATTCTCCCACTGTTATATGGGAGGAAAACACAATTGAGGAGGTTTATCGAAAAGCTGGTTAATTCCGACTGGTGAGCGGTTAAGAAAGTTAAGAAGTCTAATAACTAATCGCTTTATGAGTGAAAAAACAGTTGATCTATTCAATCAATATTTTCAGGTTTATCCTTTTACGATACTGCGAACCATGAATCTTCAAACCTCTTAGGACGTTTTACCCAGCCTCTCTCTTTTATAGGCTTGCCCATATTTTCCTTTCCTATCTTGTCCCCTGGCAAGTTACCTTTAGGCGTACAAATTATCGCCGCACCTTACCATGAATCTCTGATTTTTCGCGTTGCTTCTGAACTTGAGCGTTTTGATTTCTTTAACAGAATTTATGGACAATAGCATGAATGGCAAGCCTATTTTAATCTGGTATCGGAATGACTTGCGCCTGCACGATTGCTCCCCAATGGATCGAGCGCTGCAAGAAAAGGCTCAAATTATACCAGTGTATTGCTTTGACGAACGGCAATTTGCTCAAACTTCTTATGGCTTTCCCAAAACAGGTAAATTTCGCGCTCAATTTTTGTTAGAAAGCATTGCCGATTTGCGAAATTCTCTACAAAAACTTGGCAGTAATTTAATCGTGCGCCGAGGGTTGCCAGAAAAAATTATCCCCCTTCTTGCTGAAGAATTAAAAATTGATGCCGTTTACTATCAAGAGGAAGTTACCTCAGAAGAATTAGCCGTTGAAAGAATCCTCAAAAAATCTCTATCTCAAATTAACATAAAAGTCAAGAGGTTTTGGCAATCTACCCTATATCATCCAGACAATTTACCTTTTGAAATCGCACAAATTCCCGAACTCTTTACTAACTTTCGCCAACAAGTCGAGAAAAAATCTACAGTTGAACCCGCTTTACCAACCCCCAAAAAATTGCCCCCATTACCAGAGGTAGAATTAGGAGAAATTCCTCAGCTATCAGAATTAGGAATTGAGGCTCCTGTCTTTGACAAACGGGCTGTTTTACAATTTAAAGGAGGAGAAACAGAAGGATTAGCCAGATTGCATCATTATTTTTGGGAAAAAGACTGTCTCAAAAATTATAAAGAAACTCGGAACGGAATGCTAGGATCGGATTATTCCTCCAAGTTTTCTCCTTGGTTAGCGTTAGGATGCTTATCGCCTCGCTTGATTTACGAACAAGTACAAAAATATGAATTAGAAAGAGTCAATAATGATTCTACTTACTGGTTAGTTTTCGAATTGCTTTGGCGTGACTTTTTTAGATTTATTTGTGCTAAACATGGCAATAAAATTTTCTATCGCTCAGGCTTACAAGGATTAGATATTCCTTGGAAAGAAGATAGGAAAAGATTTCAATTATGGCAGGAAGGGAAAACAGGATATCCTCTGGTAGATGCCAATATGCGAGAACTAGCAGCGACAGGATTTATGTCTAATCGAGGCAGACAAAATGTAGCAAGTTTTTTAAGCAAAAATTTAGGAATTAATTGGCAAATGGGAGCAGAATGGTTTGAATCTTTATTAATTGACTATGATGTTTGCAGTAATTATGGAAATTGGAATTATACGACTGGCGTAGGAAATGATGCCCGTGGCTTTCGATATTTCAATATTCCCAAGCAATCTAGAGATTACAATCCAACAGGTGATTATCTAAGATATTGGTTGCCGGAACTCGCCTCTCTTCCAGGAGATAAAATACACGAACCTTGGAAATTATCGCAGGAAGAACAGAAGCATTTTGGAGTAAAAATTGGGATTGATTATCCGCGTCCAATAGTCGATTTTTTTCAGTCAGTTAAAGATAATGAAAAAATTTATAACGCTGCTGCCAATCGTCAAAAATAACAAAAGAAGTGAAAAACAGCTATCAAAATGAATCAAATAAATAACCGATTCTTGTTAGAAGAAAGAGATCCTAAAATCATAGAAGCTTTAATGCCCTATTGGGAATGGCTATATCATCACTATTTTCGAGTTACAACTGATGGCTGGCATCATATTCCTTCTCAGGGAAAAGTCCTCCTGGTAGGCTCTCATAATGGGGGTATAGCGGCTCCCGACATGATCATGATGATGTATGATTGGTTTCGCCGTTTTGGAACGCAACGTCCCGTTCACGGACTCATGCATCCTAGCGTCTGGAAAGTCAATCCGAGACTGGCAAAACTGGCGGTAAAAACAGGGGCACTTCCTGCGTATCCTCACATGGCGATCGCAGCTTTACAAAAAGGATCTAGTCTCTTAGTTTATCCTGGCGGCGCACAAGATGTCTTTCGTCCCTATTCTCAGCGTCATCAAATTTGTCTTGCCGGGCGTAAAGGCTTCATCAAACTGGCATTACGGGAAAAAGTCCCCATTATCCCCCTGATTTCCTGGGGTGCCCACGATACTTTAATTATTTTGGGCGATTGTTACGAGTTCGTTAAGCAGCTTCACCAATGGGGAATGCCGTGGTTACTCGATACCGATCCCGAAGTGTTTCCCATTTATTTAGGATTACCTTGGATCGTAGCTTTTGGCCCTCTACCTAATTTACCTTTACCCGTTCCCATCCATACTCGCGTCTGTGCGCCGATTACTTTTGAAAAATATGGAAGAGAAGCAACACGCGATCGCGTCTACGTAGATGCTTGTTACGATTTAGTCGTTACTCAAATGCAGCAAGAGTTAGAGCGTTTGTCATTAGTCATGAGTGATTAGTGATTGGTGATTGGTGACTGGCGATTAGTGATTGGTGACTGGTGATCGGTGACTGGGAGCAGAGGGAGGACAAGGAGGACAAGGAGAACAAGGAGGACAAGGGAGAATCAATCCTTTCATCCGATCCCCCCTACCCCCCAATCCCTCCGCCTTCGGCACCTCCCTTAAAAAGGGAGGAAAGGGGGAAAAATCTAAAATCGGGAGAATCCAAAATCCTTTCATCCAAAATCTGATAACTGATACTACCCTCCCTTGGCAAAAGAGACCATCACGAGAAGAGAGAGCAAAATTCCTGGCGTTAATAGAACAACCAACATCAAAAGTTCATGTGTAGTCATAATTGGTTCTCGAAGTCTACCGATTGATTTGCTTAGTTTAAGCTAACTCAATTTTTTGTGTGCGTTCTCAATTTAATTAATTTTTAAGTGATTGGTGATTGGTGAGAAGGTGATTGGTGACTGGTAATTCGTAATTCGTAATTCGTAATTCGTAATTCGTAATTGGGAGCAGAAGAAAAATTAATCCTTTCATCCAAAATCTAAAATCCAAAATCTGATAACTGATATTAGGCAAGTCGGTGTTTAAGCCAAAAAGCTAATAAAGGCATTGCTACCCGATAACCGTACTTCGCGCCGTAAATCAGCCCCTTTTGCTCCAGGCCTGAGAGTGCGCCCTGAAGTCCGCCGCCTTTAGAAAGTTGGTGCTTGCGGATATAATCTCTTGCATGGGGACTTTCAGTCGGATCGATCACCAAGCTTTCCAAAACGCGAGCTTGAATTGGAGGAAGGAGCAACAGCAAAGACTCAAAAGTTTGAGAAAGATCTTCAACCAGTGCAAGGGTGCTGCAATAGACGTGATGTAATTGAATGAGGTTTTTGGTAGCTGTAGGAGACTGAGTGTCGTGCCCAATCCCCAATTCTTCTAGACGATGCTCTAGCCAAATGCGACGGGCGAGGGCGATCGCATCTCCTAAATGTCCTTGAACGTAGTCTAGAAATAAATCTAAGGCATCCACCTCAAACTTAAGTCCTTTAGCTGCGATCGCGTCCGTCACCCACAACTGAAGGTCTTCGCGTCTGAGCGGCGCTAATACAATTACCCGTAAGTTGCTCTCATAGGCCCAAGGTTCGGGAACGGTGGCGATAATGACATAACTAACGCGGCTCTGCCGATCTACCTCCTGGCGCAAATAAGCTTCCCACTGCCCGGAACGATCCCAAGAACGAATATGGGGAAAGTTCTCAAACACAAATACGACTCGGCAATCGAGTTGCTCTGCCATCACCTGCGGCAAGCTCTGCAAAGGTTGTAGGATTAACCCCTCCTCTCGT
>CAYTUO010000200.1:7119-8157 GCA_964441015.1 uncultured Pleurocapsa sp. | reverse complement strand
TGGTTTACCCACTGCTGTTATTATGAGCCACCCAATTGAAAACCGCTATAAGGAGTGAATGGCTGTCTGTGTCCAGGTGGGAGGATTGGGGCTAAAAGCATCCATAGTACCAGGTTCCTAAATCTACGAGTCACAAATAACTTAACTGCGATCGCAGCCTTTCTGAGAAAGGGACTTTATGGGTTGGGAGAGAAAAACAAGACTGGAAACCAACTGCGACGCAGCAAGTCTTTGGCACAACTTGGAACTGCCCATTCTAGCCAATCGGGTTGACGATCGCTACTGATCGCGATCGCGCTAATATCGAAGTACAAGGCCGCATCGAGAATTTCGAGTAAAGGATTTCCCTGTCGTACCTCAATATTGACTTCTAAACCTAGCGCTTCTAATTCTGTTTTGATGACTTCTAATTTTTTTTGAGCTTCTTGCAAGCGGTGAGTGGTAATGGCTTCTTCGCGCAATCCATCCTCTATCACCCAAACGAGCATACATTGTTTGAGAGCGCGATCGCTTTGCTGTTGGGCGTGTTCTTTGATGCGTCTGATTGAATAGCGAGCCGCTTCGCTATCATTGTAGGGAATTAGCAAATAGCGCCAGAGATGCTGACAGCGCAAGGATAGCTCTTCGCGAGTATAGGTGGTAATTAATTGAGGGCGAAGCACCATTAGCGGCGTTGGGGTCGATTTTGCCAAGGTCATGCTCGTGCTACCCAAGATTTTTTCTTCTAGCAAACTGCGAATGGGGGTTCCTACGATAACAACGTCAATTTCATAAGTGTCTATCGCCCGCAGAATTTTTTCAACAGCACGTCCTGAAGCGACTTCTATCTTGACTTCTACTCCTTGGGGAACGGAGGCAATAGCGCTCGATAGGCGTTTTTTAGCTACGGCGATTTTTTCTTCGTCTACTCCGGCGACTTTCTCGTTTTGCCAAACAGAAATACTATGTAAGAATACGATACGTTTTAGACCACCGCTCGCTAAATCGGCAACAAAATCAGTCAGACGATGCAAGCCATCGGAAAAGTCCGTGCAGATC
>CAYTUO010000200.1:0-7109 GCA_964441015.1 uncultured Pleurocapsa sp. | reverse complement strand
TATTAAAACTAATACTAATCTATCTTTTCTCTCGTTATTTATTGAGTAAACGCCCCAACATCCCCAGCTTTTTTCCTTCTAGGAACCTAGCTAGAGAAGGAGGTCGCCTCGTGTGATGAAGGCTACTGAGACTACTAACTAGACTCTAGACCCCATTGATGCTTGATAAAAGATTTATACATATTTTCGCGCATCAGCATTTGTTCGTAGAGCTTAACCAGGAACTCTTGCGCTTGTTCGCGACTCATTTTTTCTACCTGAGTTTGGAAAGAACGAATGCTGAATTGCTGTTCTAAAGAGAGATCGATTGGTTGAGACATAGTGTACTCCTTTTCTAGAGTTTCTAGAGTCTATTGCTTGTCAGGATCGAGAACTGATTTGTATCATCTCTATACTTTTTAGTATAAAGCAATGTAACAAGAAATTGACAAGATGTCCATCTTATGATGTTGTCATTGCTTGACAAATTTATCGATGTTCATCGTTTCTTTACACGATTTAGAATACCCAGCCAACAGTGCGAAATAACAGATAAGATCGCTTTTAGCAAGAGCTTCAGGAAAAAATTGTTCAAATTTAACAAAAGCTAAGTAGATTTACTCAAAAACTTTAACTAAATCCAGCAGCAACAGCAGAATAGTTTGACGAATGGCGTAAACATTCTGTAATAATCAAATATGGCGGCAAAATATGGCTGCCGACTTAGTACCAGACTGTTGCGAACCAGAGCGCGATCGCAAGCTCTAACCCAAATTGAAATCTAAAGGAAACTCTATTTTGACGGCACAAGCCGATAGTCTTAAGAAAGATCGGGATGGTCAGGAAACTCGTTGCTGGGAAATTTCTTGCCTCGCCCATTTGATGATATTAAAGTTATGGCTTGCTAATACCACGCTAAAAGTTTTTCACACAAACCTAATATCTGGAGGGATTTCTCATGCCTGTTCGTCTTTATGTAGGTAACTTGCCCAAAGAACCTATAGAGCGTCAAGCGCTGCAAGAAATGTTTGCTGACGCTGGCGATTTGATATCGACTAAGGTGATCAAAGATCGCAAAACGGGCAAGTGTAGAGGCTTTGCCTTCGTCACCGTACCAACAGATGAAGTCGCCGATCAATTTATTGAAAAGTATAACGGTCAGTCTTTCATGGACAGTCCGCTCAAAATTGAAAAAGCGTTGCCGCGCGAGAAAGGAAAAGAGAAAGAGGAATCTACCTCTCAAGCTCAAGAGCAATCCTCTCCCGAACCCGTGGCTGCCTCTAGTAGCACCAATTCGTCTGCACGCAAAAGCAACAAAAAACGTCCTCGCTCTCAAGGTCAAGGGAGTAATAGCGCTGGCGGTACAGGATCTGAGGGATTTCAACCCGATCCCCGTTGGGCAGACAAGTTGGCTCAACTCAGAGATATGCTGGCCGCTCAAAGCAACTAATTTCAGTTACCAGTTACCAGTTACCAGGCAAGTTATGAATATGTAAACTACTGGTCGCTGGTTTCTGCGTGCTGATAATTGATAATTAATAATTAACCATTAATAAAGAAAAAAGAAAAAAAAGGAGTTTTTCAGCATGACAGTTAATGTCGATCCCGTCGTCGTTATGAAACAAGAAGTCGGCCGAGTGGCCGCCAGTCGCGTTCAATCTGACTCGATTGTAGGGCTAGGAACGGGATCGACGACTGCCTATGCAATTGAGTTTATCGGTGATCGCCTCAAAAAAGGAGAAATTCAAAATATTGTCGGAATTCCCACCTCATTTCAGGCAGAAGTTTTAGCGAAAAAGTATGGAATTCCCCTGACGACTTTAGATGCCGTTGATCGCATTGATATTGCCATTGATGGAGCCGATGAAGTCGATCCTAACAAGAATTTGATCAAGGGAGGCGGTGCGGCGCATACTCGCGAAAAGGTGGTAGATAGCTTAGCAGATTTGTTTATTGTGGTTGTAGACGGTGGCAAGTTAGTTAACCAACTCGGTTCGACTTTTTTATTGCCTGTAGAAGTCATTCCGATGGCAGTAACTCCCGTGATGAGATCGCTAGAAAAATTAGGGGGCAAACCTGAACTGCGAATGGGCGTAAAAAAAGCCGGGCCAGTGGTAACGGATCAGGGCAATTTAGTGATTGATGTTAAGTTTGATCGCATCGACGATCCGGCTGACCTAGAAAAGACTATCAATAATCTTCCTGGCGTGTTAGAAAACGGTCTCTTTGTAGGGGTCGCTGATGTGATTTTAGTCGGCGAGATTAAAGAAGGTCAACCGATTATCAGGGAAATAAGATAAACGCGCGATCGCCCCGTGAGCAGAATAAGTTTAGCTAACTCTCTTATCAATTGAGTTGGCTTTATTTTTATGTTTGTTCTCTTTCAAAAAATGTTCCTAACGCGCCTCCAAACCATCCTAAAGTTGTAAAAAATGCATTCTGAATAATATCAGGAACTGCCTGGCCTGGAAGCAACAAAGCATAGATAATAATCACGACAAAAGATACTATACAAACTCCCATTAAAACCCAGTTAATTCTAACTATTAGTTGATTTCTAATTTGCTCTTTAGAAGTTGGTTTCTGCTCTGGTTGTCGTTCTGGAAGGGGATTAACTTCGTTTATTTCAATAATACGCTTAGAGCTATCTATTTTTCCTAAAAATGTATATTTAAGGAATCGAGTTAAAAACCGAATCATCTCGCTTATGGCAACTTAATCTTTAAGAGGACGCGATCCCACAACTTCTCTGACAATTTAATATCCATTGTTGTTGTTGAGCATAAAGTACAACCTTATTCTGATTAAGAATATCTCTACCAATTAGTGCATATCTTTTAGGAATTGCTATAACTTCAAGATTCTGAAAATTGCGATCGTCAGTTATTTCGATATTGACAAAATAGGTTATCCTATCTGAAAGACTGCCACTAGCATCCTGCATCGTTACTCGACTATATATTAAATTGCCGAGGCGTTGGATGATTGATTCAGGAACACAGGTCATAACGGCTCCACTATCTACAATAGCTTCTACCTGACTGATATTTGAAGAACTTGAAGGATTTACAATCGTTATAAAACATTCTGGGCCAGGGCAGTTAGGATTCTGTATGTTGCCATAGCTAAACATCTAATCTCCGTCATAAGATGGTTTATCTCAGTGAATATCAATATCTAACCATAAAGAGCTTGGCTCATCTATAATCCTGGGGTGTTTTTCAACTTTCGTAACAAATCTTGGCTTATCTGGGTATTTTGCTTGTCTGAGTCGCTCAAGCAAATCCTGTTTGTTTTCATCGCTATCAACCAAGTTTCCATCCATAAAGGCAACATATTTACCTTCATATTTTTTGAACCATTTCTGATTTGGTTCTGATTTCAGAGCTTCGTAAGTAGCGATATTAGGATCGGGATGGGGCTTATTTTCTAATTTTTGAAGCTCGTCAATAATGGCTTGTCTATGATTGTTAATTATTTCAAGCTTTTCTTCTAAAATCTTATGCTTATAATTTTTAATTTCAACAGCAATATCACGAATAGTATTTTTCAAATCGAAGGATTTTTCTTTGTATGAATTTGCTCCTAGATTAGCAACCATTTTTTTTATTTCTGGTGAAGGAAACCCAGTTAAAATCGAAACATATAACTTATCGTTTATTTTTTTGATTATTTCTAAAGCATCTAAGCCTTCTTGCTGTCGATTGTGATCCGTATAAACATCAAGAACATAAAATGCTACCTGTTCTTTTTCTGCAAGTTCAACAGCTTCTTGTTTGCTATTTACTAACTTTATCTGTAAATCGAATTCCTTTTCCATTACTTCTTTAATAGTTTCCTGATGAACTTCGCTATCTTCCATAACCACCACTTCATTCTTAATAAATGGATCGCATAGAAGCGGATCTTCACAAATTAAATTATCTGTCATATTTTCAATCTCCTATTTTCTTAAACTAGATAACGTTTGAGAGGAATTTTAATAAAAAATTTTGTTCCTTTACCGACGGTAGACTCGAAATAGATTTTTCCTCCGTAGTTATTGATAATTTCACGAGCCAGGAATAATCCCATTCCCGTTCCTCCTTCACCATCATAGGTTGTGAATCCTTTTTCAAAAATTCGCTCCCTTAATTCATGACCAATTCCAATCCCGTTATCTTCAACACTAATCTGAATATAATCTATACGCTCTGATGTAATCAAATTAGTTTTGATTGATATTTTACCAAGTTTTCTATTAGCTTTTTGAACTGCTCGTACAGAATTAGATATTAAATTAAAAACAATATCCTGGATTTGAGATTCATTAATAGAAATGACAGGAATGCCGGCTTCATATCCGGCTAAAAATTGAAGAGTTTGTTCGTTTAATTGTGCAAAACATTGAACAACTTTTTTGACAACATTGTTAATATCAACCGGAGCAGAAGTTGCTGAGGGAAATTCCTTTTGAATTTCTGTTACTTTTCCTTCAATCCAGTCAAGTTTTTTCTTAAGGATTTGTTCTGTTTTTCGTTCGTTACTACTTTCTAATAGTTTTTTAAAAATTTGGTGAAAGGCAAGAAGATCGTTTTTATACTCGTGTAGGACTCCTTGCAGAAAGAAGTCACCTCTGGCAAAACGCACAGCACTAAGAATTCTGTCTCTTGATTCATCTCTTTCTTGGCGAACTTTTCGTAACTCGTTGATCAGACGAACCCTGGCTACGATCGCCGCCGTTAAAAATGCTATATTTTTCAGGAAATATTCATGATTAGTCGAGAATTTATGCCGATATCCAATAAAGACAGAAATAGTCCCAAAAACCTTTCCCATAACTAACAAGGGAATACAGGTATAAGACTTTAAATTATTTAACTTTATCCATTTTTTATTATGAAATTTTTCTAAATTAGAATTAACGTCTTCAATAAATATAGGCTCTTGTGTTTTGTAGACTTCAGTGACAATTCCACTCCCTGCTTTTTTTGGTACATCTAGTCGCTGTTCCTGCCAAGAAATATCCTGAGTACCGTGCCTAGCCTTAAATTCTAGGTCTTCATTCTCATTAGCAATCCGTAAAATACAAGCTTTATAAGGCGTGTAATCTTCAGTAATTTTCTTAACGACAAAATCATAAACTTCCTGCAAATCAAAATTTCTCTCAGTAGCTTCCACAGCTATAAGCTTTTGAGTCATTTCTGTAAATACATCCAGTTCTTTTCTCCTTCTAAAGTCTGAAATAAAGTTGGCAACGCTTGTACCAATGATCGTCAACCAATAAACATCATCGCTAGAAAATTCACTTTTGTCTATTTTATTAAGAACTTCCAGAGTACCAAAAGTTCTGTATCGTCCATTCAGAGGAACTGAAATTCCACCTCTTAAATCTCCTAGCTTTTCTAAGTAGAGATCTTTAGTTTTCTCATCCATCACAAAATCGGTGAGGAGGTTATTAGACCATTGTGGTTCTCCAAAACCTGATTTTGACTCTGAATTGGGGATAGCTTTTCCAGAAAAACTTGCGCCAGGTTCGTACTTTTCATCAGGAAACCAAGTGTTATCCAAAGGATTTCCATCTCGATCAATTCCCTTAATTCCTATACGTTTGATCGCGCCATTTTTAGAAAATAAAAAAATCGATGCTACTTGAACATTTAATTTATTGCTAACTTGCTTAAGAGCCTCTCGAACCACTTCATCGATACTGTGGCATTGCATCAGAAAATTTCTGATTTGGTTTAAGCTATTAAGTACCTCGAACTGGAGTTGCATTTTGCTTAATCGCTGTAGCTCAAAATTAGGAATTTTATAAAAAGAAACGTAAGTTAGTTGGCAAATTTGGCAAACAGTTACAAATCTTTAGACTTCTTTCTTTTATTCAGGGAACAGGGAACAGGCAATAGGCAACAGGAATAAGAATTGATGAAAAAAGCATTCCTAATTTATTGTTTTTAGACATTTGCAGGAGGTCTTTTGTCTAGTTTGGTTTTTTGATATTCACCTTCTTAAAGCTAAAATCCCCATCCTAACTTTTCCTAACAGTCTGGGATGGGGAAGCTGCCTATTGAATTGATTGAGAATTAACTCTCAGACGGTTGTAATATCCTTTTCCTTGGCAGCTAACAACTCCTCGACTTTGGCTGTAAACTGGGCAGTGGTTTTTTGGATTTGATCTTGTAAATCCTTAGATTCATCTTCGGAAATTTCGTGACTTTTTTCCTGTTTGCGGATCGCCTCGATCGCGTCGCGACGAATATTGCGAAGGGCAACTTTTCCTTCTTCTGCTAATTTTCCTGCCAATTTGACCAGTTCTTTGCGTCTTTCTGCGGTCAGAGGCGGAATATTGAGACGAATAACTTGACCGTCATTATTCGGCGTTAACCCCAAATCCGACATCGAAATAGCTTTCTCAATTTGAGTCATACTGCTTTTGTCGTAGGGTTGAATCGTAATGGTCGTTGCGTCGGGCGTACTGATATTCGCCAGAGACTTGAGAGGAGTTTCACTCCCGTAATAATCTACCGTAATGCGATCCAAAAGAGCAGCATTGGCACGACCTGTACGAATCGTATTAAATGATCGCTGTGTCGCTTCAATCGTCTTTTGCATATGGTCTTTAACCTCAGCTAACTTCACACAAACCTCCCACAATAGTTCCAACAGGTTCTCCTTTAATAGCTCGAAGAATATTGCCTCGAACCGAAAGATCGAAGACAACGATCGGAATGTTATTTTCTTTACACAGCGCGATCGCTGTTCCGTCCATAACACGCAAGTCATGAGTAAGGACATGACCATAATTCAAGCTGCGATAGCGACGAGCGCTAGGATTGAGTTGAGGATCACAATCGTAGACTCCATCGACTTTGGTGGCTTTGAATACGACTTCCGCATCAATTTCAGCCGCTCTGAGTGCTGCGGTCGTATCTGTGGTGAAGAAAGGATTTCCCGAACCCGCCCCAAAAATCACAACTCGTCCTTTTTCTAGATGACGAATGGCTCGACGGCGAATATAAGGTTCTGCTACTTCTTGCATGGCGATCGCAGTTAGTACCCGCGTTGGAATATTCATTCGCTCTAAAGCATCCTGAAAGGTCATCGCATTCATAACCGTCGCAATCATGCCAACATAATCAGCCGTTGCC
>CAYTUO010000199.1:0-8182 GCA_964441015.1 uncultured Pleurocapsa sp. | reverse complement strand
GCCAATGGCAAAGCAATTCCCATTCCTAAATTGATTGCTGTCCCCCTGACTCTGACTGTTTGTTCTGGCGCAACTTATGCGATCGGTTTGAGGATAGAAAAAGCTTACAAGCGTTATAACAAGCGTTTCAAGCGCCCTCTGCCCCTAGAGCAAGTACAACATCGCTTGTTTGCCCTCTTTACCTTCGCTGCTTTTAATTTTCTCTTCTTCTTAGGCGTTCGTCCAACTCTGGGTTGGTTGCCCCCAGTCGCACAGCCGTTACTAAGCTGGGGAGCCGTATTAGCCAGTAGCCTTTGGCTGTTCAAAAACTGGCAGCGCAGCGCTCAACAGTATGCAAAAGAGCGAGATGGACATTTATTGCGCCGTCAACTGAAAAAACTGGCGATCGACTTCTCGCAGTTTCTAGAAGGGCGTTCTCTCGAAGACTTGAACCCAGATGAATTGCACGCACTCGCTAAAGTACTGCCTAGTTTTACTCATCAATATCGCCTCCAAGTTTATACGGGCGTTCTCAAAGAAGCTTTAGGACAGGGTAGTGTCAATCCTGCCAGAAGTCTGAAGGTTTTCCAATCTCTACGTCAAGAACTGGGCATCAACGACCAAGAACATTGGAAAGTCTTAGACAAGCTTTGCCAAGAAAACCCCAACTTGTTTGCTTCTCACAGGGGGCAAGTCTCAGATACAGCAGTTACAGTGCGCCGTCCTCTTGAGCGTGGTATTTCCCAAACAGAATTAACGAAGAGAGATTGAACACCATTTAACTAGAGCGTCCCACCACTGGGAGTCTCACCCACCAATTAAGGTCAACGTGGCTTGAATTATTCTAATTCAACTCCAAATTCTTGTAAAGCCGTCGTGTAACGACGGGGTTTCTACCCAAAATTTTCGATGAAAATGCTTAAACTGAAAGTTTTTAATTACCAAATTGGCGAGTTTGAAGAAAAAACCTTAGTGCCAGAAATGAATCAAAGCGAGTGGATTGTTGGAAGATCGTCTACCTGCGATTTGGTTCTGGTTAGCCCTGAAGTGAGCCGCGTCCACGGTCGAATCGAGTATGATCGAGGACAGTATTACTATACCGACTTCGGCAGTACGGATGGCTCTCGCATTAATAATGAAGAGGTCAAGATTAATCAAAAATATCTCTTGAAAAAAGATGATATCATCCGCATCGGCAATTTTGTCCTAGCGATCGCAGCAATGGAAACCGCTAGCGACCAACAAGAGAGTGATTTGATAGTCCGTTGCATTAGAATCGTTCAAGAAACCGAAGATGTAAAAACCTTTTCCTTTGTCGCTGACCCTTCCCTACCGTTTTCTTTTCTCCCCGGTCAATTTGTCACCCTAGAACTCGAAATCAAAGGAAAACTGGTGCGACGCGCCTATTCTATCTCTTCTCCTCCCTCTCGCCCTCATACTTTAGACATCACTGTTAAGCGCGTTCCCCCTCCACCTGAAGCCCCACAACTTCCACCCGGTCTAGTTTCTAACTGGCTGCACGACAACCTTAAAGTGGGTAGCCAAGTTAAATTGTGTGGCGCACCGATGGGTAAATTCACCTGTGGCACCCATCCACCCCAAAAACTTTTGATGATTTCTGCTGGAAGCGGCATCACTCCCATGTTGTCGATGGCACGATGGCTTTACGATACGGCTGCTAAATGCGATCTTGTCTTCTTCCATAGCGCCCGCAGTCCCCGCGATCTTATTATGCGTCAGGAATTGGAGCTTATGGCATCTCGACAGCCTAATTTTCGTCTAGCGATTACGATAACGCAACTAGAACTCGGTCAGCCTTGGTTAGGCTTTACTGGCCGACTCACGGAAACAATGCTGCTGAACGTTGCACCCGATTTTCGCGATCGCGCCGTTTATGTCTGCGGTTCCGACCGTTTTATGCAAGGGGTTAAAGCGATGCTAGCAAGTCTAGATTTTCCGATGGAAAACTACCATGAGGAAAGCTTTGGCATCGAGAAAAAGCCGAAGCAAGAGCCAAAAGCTGAACGCAAGAGATCCCAATTTGAAGAAAGGATGCGACAGATAAATTTACAGAATCGGAACTTAGAAAGTGATTCCGAATCCAAAATCCCCTTCGGGTTCGACAGTTTCGACTCGACGGGAACCGCCAAGACTCGAACTGTCTCACAAAATCCAAAATCCAAAATGGTAAGACCATCGCTTTCTGTTGTTCAACCCGCTTCCGCTAAACCCGTTGTCGTTTTTGCCCAGTCTGGACAGGAAATTTCTTGCGATGAAGAGGAGTCAATCTTAGCTGTAGCGGAACAAAATAACATTAAAATTCGCGCTGGTTGTAGACAAGGAGTCTGCGGAGCTTGCAAAAAGCGGAAACTAGAAGGTCAGGTCAAGTATCAAACAGAACCTGATGGTCTTGACAAGAGCGAACAAGAACAAGGGTATATTCTTCCTTGTGTTGCCTTTCCTGTCGGCAAAGTCGCGATCGAAGCTTAACCCAATTTTCCATGAAGTTTTATTACAAAAAAAGTCAGCATTGCGAAAAGAGTAAAGTCAAATCTGGAGAAGTATCGTGCAAATTAAAAAAACAAAGAATGCAAGTTGCAATCGCAATCTAAATTTAAAAACGACTTCCTTAGAATTTCCAAGCTACTTTAAAGATAAGTTTTCTTATACAGACTGTCGATCTGCTACTTGAAGAAGCTGATTCTGAAGGCGAAAATAAGTTCTACTGTATGGGACAAATAAAATGTGTCCAGTGAGTCTCGGTACCAGTCGCTCTACCTACGCTTTAGAAACGGGTGAAGCTAAACTTTGGCTCCTTTTGATAGGAGTCGATCGCTATCAAGACGAAAACCTGCCAGAATTGCGATACTCAGCCCTAGATTGCAAAGGAGTCGGAGCCGCTTTAACAGAAGCCACTCAAACCTTTCCGCAAAAAGAAAGCTGGATTTATCACGATGCAGGCGCTCAAACTCCCACTCTCGAAAAAGTACGGGCGAGTTTGCAGGAAATTAGCCTTCGTGCCAGAGAGCAGGATACCATTTTGCTCTATTTTTCCGGCCACGGGGTTTTGGAGCCGCATAGCCAACAGCCAGTCCTGTGTCTGGCCGATACTCAGAAGAATAATTTATTAGAGACAGGCCTGAGTTTACGAGAACTTTTGCAGTATTTAGATAAATGTGCAACGCGATCGCAAGTGGTTTGGCTGGATGCCTGTCACAGTGGCGGGATGAATTGGCGAGGCGCTAGGGGAAAAACTGCCGTAGAACCCCTTTTAAATCCAACGCCTCAATTAGTCGAAGGATTGCGCCAACGTGCCGCTCGAAGTCGCGGATTTTATGCTTTTCTATCGTGCGATCGCGACCAGCAATCTTGGGAGTTTCCCCAGTTAGAACATGGCGTATTTTCTTACTTTCTCATGCGAGGACTCAGAGGAGAAGCCGCAGACACACAAGGTATTATCGAAGCAGACAGACTCTATCGCTACGTCTACTATCAAACCCTCCAGTATATCGACAAAACCAATCAACAACTTCGATTAATCAATCAACAAAAACGTAGTCGAGGCGAAAGCCAACTCCACCCAGAATACCCGCTCCAAACGCCCAAGCGCATCGTAGAAGGGATTGGAGAACTGATTTTGGGCTTAAAACCCAAACAAACCGCTCTGCGCCATCCTCGTCAGGCGTTGGTGATAGATGGATTGGGAAGCAGTCAAGCGAGCCTTGCTCTGAGTCGCAAGCTACGAGGAATGGGAGACTTCGAGCTAAATTACTGGCTCAATTCAGGGAAGGACTGGGCAAGTGTCCAGGAAGCCATCCAAACCTGTTTTCAAAGCCAGCCGAAATCCTCCCCTCTTCCTGCCACCTCCAAACTCTCAACCGCCTTACTGTACTTGCGCGGTAAAGTCGAGCAAACAGAAACAGGAGAAGCCCTACTTATCATAGATGAGGAAATTAGGCTCAGTCGCTCTTGGTTACGGCAAGCCTTGCGTCGCTCTACAATGGCCCAACAGATCGTTATTTTAGACTGTCCGGGAGCGTGGAACTTGGCCGATTGGGTAGAAGATCTACAGATGAATTCAGAAAGGGGACAGTGCTTGATAGCGGCAGCATCGCCCAATTCAATCTCAGAAGCATTTGCCCATGCCTTACTCGACACCCTCGTCGCTACTGATCGCCGTGCGGGGTTATCTGTAGCCGGATGGATTGCTCAGCTTCAAAAACACTTGAGTGGTAGCGTGATCGCTCCTCATATCTGGCTCTCAGGAATCCAAGGCGCGATCGAAATTTTGCCGGGAAAAATTGAAGAAAAAAGTTTCGATAATACCGGACAATTCGATTTGGGCTTGTGTCCGTATATGGGATTGAAAGCTTTCTCCGAAGACGATAGCGAATTCTTTTTCGGACGAGAAACGCTGACGCAACAACTCCTCAACGCACTCAACCGACAGACTTTCCTCGCCGTGGTAGGAGCATCGGGAAGCGGTAAATCTTCTTTACTCTATGCCGGCCTGATGGCGCAGTTACGTCAGGGAAAGCAGATCCCAGGGAGCGAGTCTTGGTGGGTTCGCAGTTTTCGTCCAGGCGATCGCCCTTTGGAGGCTCTCACTCGGCGACTGGTCGATAGTGGAAGCGAAAAAGAACGCGACTATCAGCAGCAACAATTGAAAACGCTTCTCTCTCAAGGGGTAGAAGGATTTGTCTGCTGGTTGCGATCGCGGCCCGAACCAATGGTTGTACTAGCGATCGATCAGTTTGAAGAACTTTTTACCCTAAGCAATGTCCAAGAGCGCCAGCAGTTTCTAGACTTGGTGTTGGGAGCCGTTGACCATGCCGGCGATCGCTTCAAATTAGTAATTACGCTGCGAACAGATTTTATCGCCCCCTGCCTAGAAATTCCGGCTCTCACTCGGCTCTTACAAGCGTCAAGCATACTCGTCCCTCCCTATTTAAATGAAGCCGATTACCGTCAAATTATCGTCAAACCGGCCGAAAAAGTGGGGTTAAGAGTCGAATCTGAATTAGTAGAAGTTCTATTGCAAGAGTTAAGTCATGCGGCGGGAGACTTACCCCTGCTAGAATTTGTCCTAGAGCAAGTCTGGGAAAACCGCCAACCAGGAAAATTAACCCTACAAGTCTATCAACAACAAATTGGCGGACTCAAAGGGGCACTAGAAAAGAAAGCTACGGCAATTTATGAAAGCCTCGACTCAGAAGCAAAAGCCTGTGCCCGTTGGATTTTTCTAGCTCTAACGCAGTTAGGAGAAGGAACCGAAGATACTCGCCGCCGCGTTTTCAAGTCAGAATTGGCCGTCGCTAAATATCCCGCCCCCGTAGTCGAGCGAACCTTACAGATACTCGCTACCGCCAAACTTGTTGTAGTCAGTCTAGAAGCAGAAGCCATACCTGTTGGGCAAAGTCGGGACTGTGATTCTTACGCCCCCAAACCAGAAGAACTGTTACAAACGCAGGCGCAGGAAGTAACCGTCGAAGTTGCCCATGAAATTTTGATTCGCCACTGGTCAACATTGCGCGGCTGGCTACAAGAAAACCGAGAAAGGCTGCGGGTACAACGACAAATTGAACAAGCTGCTGGCGCGTGGAAACAAAACAACCGACAATCGGACTTTTTACTGCGCGGTGTGCAACTGGCTTCAGCCGAGGAGATTTATCTCAAGTATGCCGACGAATTATCGCAAGACGTGCGACAGTTTATCGAGGCAGGTTTGCAAGCGAGAGAGGAACAGCAACGACAAACCAAACGACAACTCAGACAAGCCCAAAGCGCGATCATCATTATCGCCCTCTTAGCAGTTGCGGCGGCGGGTTTTGGAGGATTGGCCTATCGACAGCGACAGGAAGCGCGAATCAAATGGATTCAATCTCTGACTGCCCTCTCAGAAGCCCAACTGAAATCAAATCAACCACTTGAATCGCTGCTAGCTAGCGTTAAAGCCGGACAGCAGTTGCATGACAAACCTTTATTCGATTTTGGTTTCAGTCCAACTTCCGATCTGCGAATCAAAACGATCGCTACGCTACAACAAGCCTTAGAAAGAACCCAGGAGATCAATCGACTCGAAGGCCACAGCCAACGAGTTAGCAGCGTTAGTTTCAGTCCAGACGGAATGGCGATCGCATCGGCTAGCGACGACAAAACGGTTCGATTATGGCGCTTGGATGGCAGTTTGATTCATCAACTCAAGAAGCATTCAGATCGCGTAACGAGCGTTACTTTTACTTCTGATGGGAAAACCCTGGCCTCAACTAGCGCAGATGGCACCGTTCGCCTCTGGAATACTGCTGAGGGAACTTTAAGGCAAACCAGAACCGGAGGTCAAGAGGAGGCTAAAAGCGCTGTTTTGAGTCCCGATGGGAAAATCTTGGCTTCTGCCAGTTCAAATGGCGCGATCGCACTAAAATCGCTTATAAAGGGAACGACGCGAACTGTTCAAAACCCTGGCGGACAAGTCAACAGTCTCAGTTTTAGTCCCGATAGCACAATGTTCGCTGCTGCTGGTACTGACGGAACGATCACGCTTTGGAGTCTCGATGGCACTTTACTAAAAACCCTCAAAGGTCACGGTGCGGAAGTGTTAAGTGTCAATTTCAGTCCCGACGGACAAATGTTAGTCTCAGGAAGCGCCGATATGACCGTTAGACTTTGGAAAATTGAGAAGAGTAAAACTCCTGCGATCGCGTCTAATATTATTAGCATAAGTCCCGATGGCGGAATGCTTGCCACAGCCGAGAAAGATGGCACCATTCAACTCTGGCAAAGAAAAGAAGACAATCGCCTACAATTATTTAAGCAAATAAACGCTTATCAATCGCCCGTATTAAGCGTTAGTTTTAGCCTTCTCTCCTCAACCTCTCCTACTCAAGGAGGAATCTTAGCTTCTAGCAGCGATGACAAAACTATCCGACTCTGGAATCTAGCAGATGGAACTTTAAGGCAAACCCTTACCGGACATCAAGGAAAAGTGACCAGTATCGCCTTTAGTCCCAACGACAACATCCTAGCGTCTGGTAGCGACGATAATACCATCAAGCTTTGGAGAATCGATGGCACTTTAATTAAAACCCTAACTCAAGAAGATTCTGCGATCGCTGCCCTCAGCTTTAGTCCCGACGGTCAAATCTTGGCTTCTGCTAGTTCGGACAATACAGTTAAACTTTGGCAGGTTAAAGATGGTTCTCTCTTAAAAACACTGACAGGACATCTCGATCAAGTAACCAGTCTTAACTTCAGTCCCGACGGTAACATTTTAGTATCTGGGAGTCGCGATCGCACCATTAAACTTTGGAATCTCACCGACGGCACGCCGATCACAACTTTGTTAGGACATCCCGACGAAGTTCGCAGCGTCAGTTTCAGCCGCGATGGTAACTTACTCCTCAGTGCCAGCGAAATGTCAGGAGTAAGGCTTTGGGCTTTCAACCTAGACGATTTGTTGACTCGCGGTTGCCAGCAACTGCAAGATTACTTAAAAAATAATCCCAACGTCAAGAAGAGCGATCGTGAAGTCTGTACCAAACCTTAAGCTTGGTGATTGGTGAGAAGGTGATTGGTGATTGGTGACTGGTGAGAAGGTAATTAGTGATTAAATCAATCCAAAATCCAAAATCCAAAATGGTATTACTCGTCTGCTGATGTTGATGGCGTTGGCACCTCTGAAGAAGATTCTGGGGGTTTTCTGGGAGCAATTGCACCAAGAGGACGAGCTTCTGGAGTTTTTCTAAAGCTAGCTGGTGCGGGACTAACCACTTCTGGAGTGGGTTTAGCAGGCATGGTTGTCTCAGTCGCTGCTGGTACTTTTCTCATAGGAGTTGGTGCGGGACTAACCACCTCTGGGGTAGGTTTAGCAGGTATGGTTGCCTCAGTCGCTGCTGGTACTTTTCTCATAGGAGTTGGTGCGGGACTAACCGCTTCTGGAGTGGGTTTAGCAGGTATGGTTGCCTCATTTGTTTCTGGTGCTTTTTCAGAGGTTGCTGGTGCAGGACTAGCAGCTTCAGGGGTAGGTTTAGCAGGTATAATTACCTCATTTGTTGCCGGTACTTTTTCAGGGGTTGCTGGTGCAGGACTAGCAGCTTCAGGGGTAGGTTTAGCAGGTATAATTACCTCATTTGTTGCCGGTACTTTTTCAGGGGTTGCTGGTGCAGGACTAGCAGCTTCAGGGGTAGGTTTAGCAGGTATAATTACC
>CAYTUO010000198.1:0-8206 GCA_964441015.1 uncultured Pleurocapsa sp. | reverse complement strand
AAAAAGTACCTAGCGACTGTGTAGTGCTAACCCTTGGCTGCGGCAAGTTTCGCTTCTTCGATAAACAATTGGGCGATATCGGCGGACTGCCTCGATTGATGGATGTAGGTCAGTGCAACGATGCTTATTCGGCGATTCAGATTGCTGTAGCCTTAGCGAAGGCTTTCGAGGTGGATGTCAATCAACTCCCCTTGTCGATGGTTCTCTCTTGGTACGAACAGAAAGCTGTTGCAGTTTTGCTGACACTGCTGTATTTGGGAATTGAGAATATCCGCTTGGGGCCGACGCTACCAGCATTTATCACCCCCAATGTATTGAAGTTTCTCTCAGAAACCTACCATCTGAAACCTATTGCTACACCAGATGAAGATTTAGCCGCTTGTCTAGGCTAGAGAATCCAACTATCAGTACTCAGGGATTGGATAAAAGCTAATTCCTGGGGACTATTTTCCTTAATTCAAAATCGCAAATCTAAAATGCTTTGACTCCTAAACTCCTGAATTCTAAAAATCAAGCCAGTACTGGCTCTCGATCTTCCTCGTCCAAGTTCTGGAAAAGTACCGTACTGAGATAGCGTTCCCCAAAACTGGGCTGAATCATGACGATTAACTTGCCTTCATTTTCTGGACGCTTAGCGACTTTAATCGCCGCACAAAGGGCCGCACCGCTAGAAATTCCCGAAAGCAGACCTTCCTCTTTTGCCATACGACGACTGTAGGCGATCGCTTCTTCATCGGTTACAGAGATCACTTCATCAATCAGATCGGTTTTGAGAACCTGGGGCACAAAACCCGCACCAATACCTTGAATTTTATGGGGCCCTGGATTTCCACCTGAGAGGACGGGGCTATTGGCCGGTTCGACTGCGATCGCTCTAAACTCTGGCTTTTTCGATTTAATGACTTCTGCAACTCCAGTAATCGTACCCCCTGTTCCTACGCCAGAGATGAGAATATCGACTTTCCCCTCGGTATCTTCCCAAATTTCCTCTGCCGTTGTCAGGCGATGAATCTCTGGGTTGGAAGGATTGTTAAACTGTTGCAGTATGTAGGCATTGGGAGTCGTTTCTAAGAGTTCATTCGCTCTTTGAATCGCACCGCCCATCCCCTTGGTACCTGGTGTTAGTTCTAATTGAGCGCCATAAGCCTTCAGCATTGCCCTTCGTTCTAAGCTCATGGTTTCTGGCATGGTCAAAATTAATTTATAGCCTTTAGCGGCGGCTGCCATTGCCAATGCAATTCCCGTATTGCCTGATGTGGGTTCGATGAGAACAGTTTTGCCAGGGGCAATCAGTCCTTGCTGTTCGGCAGTGTTAATCATATGTACGCCAATCCGATCTTTGACTGAGGAGGCGGGATTCATGCTCTCCAGTTTGACCAGGATTTGAGCGACGCAGCCTTCTGCTTGGGGAATGCGATTTAATTGAACCAGAGGTGTCCGTCCGACGAGTTCTGTAATATTTTGAGCAACGCGCATAGTGTTTTAATATTGTTCGACACAATAACCAGTTTTTGACGATTCGCAGGAAGCAGCCAGATCGTTTAAGGACACCTACAAGGTAGGGGATACTGACGGCTTTCTCAAATTATTATGCTATCTTTATTATTTCTTGACCTGGCTCGTTATTTAAACGCTCATTTACCTATTTTAACAACCATCCTAGCTATATTTTTTATATCAAAGATTTATAAAGAATTAAGAAAGAGACTAGAATATTATCGCATCATTGTAAAACCGTATTGTTTAAAAACTGTTTCTGCTTCGGAATTGGAGAGAAATTGTGCGAATTTTTGGGCTGCTTCTGGCTGTTTGCTGTTTTTAAGCACTGCGAGGGGATAAATAATAAGAGCATGATAATCTTTGGGGGCAGTTTCTATGATTTTGACTCGATCTGAAATTTTGGCATCGGAATAGTAAACGAATCCTGCATCTGCATTTCCTGTGGCAACATAATTTAGGACTTGACGCACGTCTTTGGCATAGACGACTTTAGGTTTAATTCCAGAAAACATTTTGAGAGAATTTAAGGTTTCTTGAGCATATTGTCCGGCGGGAACGCTTCCGGGTTCTCCTAAAGCAATCTTTTTAGCCGAATCCGTTGTTAAATCTTTAAAACTTTTAATTTTGGTATTATCTGTAGAGACAATCAGTACAATTTGATTGGTTAATAAATCTCGGCGCGTTTTCTTTAAAAGTAAGTCTTTTTGTTGCAAAGCATCTATCTGTTTTTTGGCGGCAGAAATGAAAATATCTACTGGTGCGCCTTGTTCGATTTGCTGTTGTAGAGAACCTGAAGAACCAAAATTATAGGTGATTTTTACTTCTGGATTTTTTTCAGTATAAAGAGGCTCAATTGCTTCAAGGGCATCTTTTAGACTAGCTGCTGCTGAAACCGTTATTTCTGTCACTTTAGCACTAGATGTCGAACCCAAAAGATTGCTAGTTTGATTGCAACCAACTACTACGAAGAATGCCAAAATTATCCAGCTACCAAAGGCAAGAATCTTGCGTCTGTTCATAAAAATAAGCCTCAGATTTAGATTGAATAAAGTCTATAGAAAATATTAAATGTCAATCTTACTATTGACTAAATTAGAATGAATTGCTAAAAGTATTTGAGTAATCAGTTACAAATTCAGTAAAACTTCATGAAAATTAGCGCTCGTAATACCCTTAAAGGGACAGTTAAAAAGATAGTTCCTGGTTCGGTTAATACTGAAGTTACTTTAGAAATTGTACCCGGAATAGAAATAGTATCAATTATTACAAAATCTTCAGCCGAAAGCCTGGGTTTAATGGAAGGAAAAGAAGCTTACGCTATTATTAAATCTTCAGAAGTGATGATTGGAGTTGACCATTAGCAGAGTGTGTCTCTCTTTCTGATTCAGATTAATTTCCCCAGACTGATGAAAGAGAGATGGAGTGGAATTCTAGTATTTTTACACTTGCAACTGAAAATTTTAGGGGCGATCGCAATCACTTAAACTAGAATTGTAATCGTTGATGCTAGACAGATATGTTAAAAACTCTGTGGGCTACCGTTCGTCAAGGAAAAATAGAGTTGCTAGAACCATCAGAACTTCCTGAAGGTACAAGAGTCCTGGTAACCCTTCTACCAGACGATGAGACTGAATTCTGGCTTCAAGCTAGCCAAGTCTCACTCGATACTATTTGGAATAACACAGAGGATGATGTCTATGCCCAGCTACTCGAAAAATGACGTTATCCTGGTTCGATATCCTTTTTCAGATTTATCCAGTTCAAAAGTAAGACCAGCAGTTGTAGTAAATACGCCACATATATCTCACGACATTTTCATCGTTCCACTGACAAGCAAAACTACAGGGTTACTTGCTGGCGAATTCGTGCTTTCCCACTGGGAAGCAGCAGCATTAAACGTGCCAACAGCAGTCAAGCGTGGTTTGTATACAGTACATCAGAGTTTGGTTATTGCAACTATTGGCAAGTTAAAAGAACTTGATATTAAGCAACTAGAAAATTCTTTACGAGATTGGTTGGGACTACAATCGACCTAACAAAAATAAGCATTCACGATCGCACCTACAAAGTCAACCCCGTGCTGTATTCTGCGAGTTTCTCAGAAGTGCCAAAATAGGATATATTGCCGCAATACTATTGACTCGTCAAACCAATGCCTCATACTCCCAAGTATCTGAGTGGAAATGAAATACGACAAAAATTTCTAGACTTCTACTCGCAGCGACAGCATAAAATTTTACCGAGTGCTTCCTTAGTTCCAGAAGATCCCACAGTATTGCTCACTATCGCTGGGATGCTTCCATTTAAACCGATTTTCCTGGGTCAAAAGACACCCGACTATCCCCGCGCCACGACTTCCCAAAAGTGTATTCGTACCAACGATATCGAAAATGTAGGACGCACTGCCAGACATCATACCTTCTTTGAGATGTTGGGCAATTTTAGCTTTGGGGATTACTTTAAAGAACAAGCGATCGCAATGGCTTGGGAATTGTCTACCATGGTATACAAATTACCCCCCCAAAGAATAGTCGTCAGCGTTTTTGAAGATGATGACGAAGCGTTTACTATCTGGCGCGATCAAATTGGCATTCCTCCCCACCGCATCAAACGGATGGGACGTGATGATAACTTCTGGGTATCTGGGCCGACAGGGCCATGCGGGCCTTGTTCGGAACTTTATTACGATTTTCACCCAGAGTTAGGGGATGAAAAGATCGATTTAGAAGATGATACTCGCTTCATCGAATTCTATAACCTGGTGTTCATGCAGTATAACCGCGATGCGGACGATAATCTTACACCTCTGCAAAGCAAAAACATCGACACCGGAATGGGACTCGAAAGGATGGCGCAAATCCTGCAACAAGTCCCCAATAACTACGAAACCGATTTAATCTTCTCTATCATTAAAACAGCAGCAGAGATTGCCGGGATTGATTATACTTCATCAGACGAGAAGACGAAAGTCTCCCTAAAAGTCATCGGCGACCACGTTCGCGCTGTAGTTCATATGATAGCTGATGGGATTAGTGCCTCAAATATAGGTCGCGGATATGTATTGCGCCGTCTCATTCGTCGCGTTGTGCGTCACGGACGTTTAATTGGGATTGAAGGCGAATTCACGACGAAAGTAGCTGAAGTTGCGATCGCGCTTTCCGAATCCGTCTATCCTAACGTTAGAGCAAGAGAAGAAGAAATTAAATCTCAACTGCAACGGGAAGAATCTAATTTCCTCAAAACTATCGAAAAAGGCGAAAAACTCTTAACAGAAATTTTGAAGAAGCAGAAAAAGCAGATTTCTGGTCAAGATGCCTTTACTTTATATGATACCCATGGCTTCCCTTTAGAACTGACTCAAGAAATTGCCCAAGAAAACGGTTTAATTGTTGATGTGGAAGGTTTCGAGAGGGAAATGGAGGAACAGCGTGATCGCGGCCGAGAATCTCATCAAACTATCGACCTGACTGTACAAGGTAGCTTAGATAAACTGGCAGAACATATTCACTCGACTGAATTTTTAGGCTATAGTGAGACTCAATCGCCTGCCAAAGTCGAAGCTGTTTTAGTCGAAGGAAAAACCGTCGAAGCAGCAGAAGCAGGGACGCAAGTTCAAATTGTTCTCGATCGAACCCCCTTCTATGCAGAGTCTGGGGGACAAATTGGTGATAGAGGTGATCTGAGTGGAGAAAATTTCGTTGTCAGAATAGAAGATGTTCAGAAAGACTCGGATTTCTTCGTCCATTTTGGTCGTGTCGAACGGGGAATTATAGAAGTAGGAAATACCGTCACCGCACAAATTGATCGCGCTTGTCGTCGTCGGGCCCAAGCTAATCATACTGCAACTCATTTATTGCAAGCGGCACTGAAAAAAATCGTCGATGATTCAATTTCTCAAGCAGGTTCTTTAGTCTCTTTCGATCGCCTGCGTTTCGATTTTAACTGTCCTCGCGCCTTAACCCCCGAAGAATTACAACAAATCGAGGCACAAATTAATACTTGGATTGCCGAGGCACACGACACCCATATTTCTACTATGGCACTAGAAGAAGCCAAAGCAAAAGGCGCGATCGCGATGTTTGGCGAGAAATATAGCGCAGAAGTTCGCGTCATCGATGTTCCTGGCGTTTCGATGGAATTGTGTGGCGGAACTCATGTGAGAAATACTGCCGAAATTGGACTGTTTAAAATCATCTCCGAGACAGGGATTTCTTCAGGCATTCGACGGATTGAAGCAGTTGCAGGCCCTGCTGTTTTAGAATATCTCAACGTGCGCGATCGAGTCGTCAGAGAATTGAGCGATCGCTTTAAAGTTAAACCAGAAGAAATTAGCGATCGCATTACCAATTTGCAGGCAGAATTAAAAGCAACTCAGAAACAATTAGAAACTGCCAAACAAGAACTTGCGATCTCAAAATCAGACCAATTGGTCTCAAAATCAGAGACAGTTGGCGAGTTCAAAATTCTAGTGGCAGACATGGGGGATATCGACCCCGATGCGCTCAAAACTGCTGCCGAAAGATTGCAACAAAAACTCGGTGAATCTGCTGTTATTTTAGCTTCAATACCTGAAGCAGGAAAAGTGAGTTTAGTAGCAGCTTTTGGACAAAAAGTCAATAAAGATAAGAAGCTACAAGCCGGAAAATTCATCGGTGAAATTGCTAAAATTTGTGGCGGTGGCGGCGGAGGTCGTCCAAATTTAGCCCAAGCAGGAGGACGCGATCCGAGTAAATTGAAAGAAGCATTAGATACTGCCAAGAAAAAATTAATTGAAAGCTTGCAGTAATTTGCTAGGGTGGGCATGGCCCACCTTAACGCAGGTTCGCCATCCCCGTCCTCGACTGCAAATGACTAGCGAGCGGGACGTATGCGCTCTGTCGAGCGCACGCTACGCGAACGCACTACATGACTAATGACTAATCGTCAGAAATTTTAAGTTCGTCAAGATTCCAGAAAGCACCTCCGAGTGCAGAATATTGAATTCCTTTAAAGCGATTGCGTACTGCACCGAGAGAATAGGGCTGAACTAGATAAATAAAAGGCAAATATTCTTGCTCTAAGCGTTGCATCTGAGAATAAATTGCTTTGCGTTTTTCTCTCTCTAATTCTCTAGCTCCTGCGATGGTTAATTGAGCAATTTTTTCCTCCCATTCTGATACTGTCCAGCCTTCTATTGGTTTTTGTCCTGGTTGAGGTTTTTGATTAAAGGTGTGTAAGTTACCATCAGTCAGCCAAATGTTAGGCGCATGGGGTTCGTTATCTCCTGTAAAACCGAGAAGATAGCATTCCCAATCTAAAGTGTTGCTAAGTTTATCTACCAGGACATTAAAGTCAATGGGAGTAAAATCAACTTGAATGCCAATTTTAGCTAAATCATCTTTAATTTGTGACCCCATTGCTTCCCGACTTTTATTCCCTGCATTAGTAATAAGCGTAAAGCGAACGCGATTACCTTCTGAGTCTAATAATTGTCCTTGCTTATTGTATTGAAAACCCGATTTTTGGAATAATTCCTTTGCTTTTTGGAGACTGTAATCGTAGCCTTTCAAGTCGTGATCGTAGAAAGGAGATTGAATAGGGATTAATGAGTTTTGTGGCTGTCCCAATCCGCGATAAATATTGTTAATCATTCGTTGGCGATCGATTGCATAAGCGACAGCCTGTCTAAAACCAATATTATTAAACCAGCGAGATTTAATCGGATTAACTAACGGTTTTCCATTTCGTTTGCCTTGATTGAGATTAAAAGAAATAAATTGCGATCCGTAGGCAGGGCCGCCATTATAGATAGTAAAGTTGCCTCGCTTTTCTTCTCGTTTAAGCAAGGAAAAATATTCAGGAACAACGGCAAAAGAATCTAAACTTCCCGAACGAAACTGTAATAAAGAAGTATCTGGAGATTCTACCAGCGCCCAGACAAGGCGATCGATATACGGTAATCGAGTTCCTTGCTTATCTTTCTTCCAATAGTAAGGATTTCGTTCAAAAATCACTCTTTGACTGGTAACGTAGCTTTTTAGTTTATAGGGGCCGTTGACGATGATTTTTTCTGGTGGCGTATCGACTCCCCAAGTAGAAAGAAATTTTAGATTTCCTTGTGCGTCTTTGGTCTCTATTGTTTCTCGCAAAATGTGGGCGGGTAAAATATAAAATCCAGCGCTATCAAGAAAGGGTGCATAGGGTTCTGGAATAGTAAATTCAACCCGTCGGTTATCGAGTTTGCGAATAGTCGGGAAAGCACCACTTTGCCCTATTCTTAGACCATCTCTGTAGTTGTTGGGAATATTTTTGTTGAGATAGAGTTCGTTATAGCTAAAAACGACATCATCTACAGTCAAAGGGTGTCCGTCCGACCATTGCAACCCTTCTTTAAGGGTAAAAACAATTCGTTGTTCATCTTCTGAAATTTCCCAAGATTCTGCTAAGGCAGGTTCTTTTTTTCCCGTAATGGGATTTTCAGTAATTAAACCTTCGTAAATCAGTCCAAAAACATTCGGTGATTCTGCTGAGAGAATGGCATTAAAGGTCTTGGGTTCGCCCAAAACTGCAAAGACGACTTGAGGAACTTGAGCCGCTTGACCTCTTAAACTAGCACGATTGCATCCAGAAAGCCAGACTGTAGCGAGAAAAACTAGAGCAATTGCTATCCAACGACGAAATATATTAGTCATTAGTGAGTAGTGATTGGTGATTGGTGATTGGGAGT
>CAYTUO010000197.1:0-8216 GCA_964441015.1 uncultured Pleurocapsa sp. | reverse complement strand
TCATTCCAGAGAAAATTATTAATAATTGCTAACTCTGAGGCCATAATTTTACTACGAGTGAGAGGCAAAGCAAGCGTGCTGGGATCGCTCAACAAGTACAGCACTCCCATATCCACAAATACGCCACTAAATCCGACGATCCCAAAACGGAAAAAGCGCTCGACGGGCCACAGCGAAAAGCGCAACCTCAGTAAGTGTTGAATATACTCTACATACTGTTTCCAAGTAACCTTACTTTCTCCTGCTAAACGTTCGCGAAATACATAACCAGCTTCAGCAATCCAGCGAATTTTACCGCGAGCAGCGACCTCGATCAAAATTTTGTAACCTACTGGACTCAAATATTTGCCGACAATGGCGCTACGGCGTACCATAAAATAGCCGCTCATGGGGTCAGACAGGCGGCCGATCACTTCAGGGAGTATCATTAATCCCAACATCTGTGCGCCACGGGATAAAAACCGCCGCACGGCGCTCCATTCGCTCACTCCTCCCCCTTCGACGTGGCGACTAGCAACCGCTAAATCTGCACCTTGCTGCATTTCTCCTAACAGTTGTAACAGCACTTCTGGGGGATGTTGTAAGTCGGCATCAATGACCCCTAAAATTCTTCCTCTAGCAACTTGCCACCCTCTAATCACTGCTGTCGAGAGTCCTTTTTCAGCTTCTCGGCGCATGACTCGCAGTTGGGGATAATCGGGAAGCAAATCTTGCGCTACTTTCCAGGTGAGATCGGGACTATTATCATCGACGACGATTAATTCATACTGTCCGGGAAAGACACCATCGAGTAATTCGCTTAAAATTTGGACAATGCTTTGAATATTCTGACTTTCTTTATAGGTGGGAAGGACGAGGGAAAATGCGATCGCTTCTTCTGCTGTATCCTCGATAAAGTAAGGACGTTCGGGAATTTGTAAAGCCCCAGAGGGAACGGGTAACAGGGAATGATTCATCAGTGATTGCTTAGCAGTTACAACTTAATTAATAATTCTTAAGAGTCTCGTTGATAAAGATTTAAATTAAACTGATCTAATTCCGAGGTTCCTGACAGTTGTTGAGTGTTTTCGAGTTGAAATTGACTGTCTAAAAGGTGCTGAACTTGTTTTCTTTGCTCTTGGGTACTCGTTTCTCCCCAGACAGGTCTAGCACTATCTAACCAAAGAATGCGTTGATAGCGATCGCCTTCATTGGCAAGAGTCTTTTCTAATACGGGTGCCAGTTGTTCGGATTTTTGGGCTAATAGCCTAACGGGTGCAGTTGGAGGAAGATAGTAGGCTAGACGTAGTACGTGACCCCAGGCGGGAGAATTCATTACAATTAAGGTTGGCGTTTTGGGTTTCTGTTCAATTATGTCTGCTATTTGCTGAAACATCCAGCGATGTCTGAGGCTAAAATCGGCAGCACTAATCGTCAGATACAATAACACCAGAGCGATCGCGGCGGTTGGTTGCCATTTTCCGGCTGCTTTTTCGATTCCAATTGTCAATAATAATAAACAGCCAGGAAGAATAAAAATCACCGATCGCCCCCAACCAAAACCCAGGGTAAACTTACCTGTAATAACGTCGATCGTCAGCATTAGTAAAAGAGGGGCAATTCCTAGCATCAAGGCGATACCCAAAAGTTGATGCTGATGGCGTTGCCAAAGACTTAAACTACAGACAAGCAAGAGAGCGATCGCGCCGATTCCTGCCAGTATTGGCATGGCAGGTGGGAAACTGCTTACCCAGTCTCCTAAAATGAGGTGAATTCCCAGGGGATGAAGGACATCTTGCAGATGTTGCCACGCTGATTTGATTAAGCTATTCGGCGCAGAAAATCTTTCTAAATCTGCATTTCTAAATTGCTGTCGTGTTCCCCATAGTAACCAAGGTACAGTAATTAAAAGACTTGTCCCAAAACATAATCCATATTGCCACCATCGCCGCCTGTCCAACCACAAGACTAAAGCCGCCATTGCGATTATCAGATAGACGAAGTAATAAAAAGTCATCAATCCGCCCACGACTGAAGCCATTAAAATGACACGCCAAAGCCATTTTTTCTGCCAACTCTTGGCTCGATTTTCTGATTTTAGGTGAATTAATTCTAGTAAGGCCCAAATGCTTAAAACTGTCCAAAAAACGAGTGAACCATACATTCGCACATTCAAAGAATGGAAGAGATAGTACGGGTTTAATCCTAGTAGTGCGGCTAATAGCAAACCGCCCCGATGTCCGAGTAAACAACGTCCCAAACCATAAGCACTCGCGATCGCGCCCAGACTATATAATGCAACTAAACTTCGCATAGCGGCTTCTGTATTGCCAAATAAGCGCAACCATAAATGTTGTCCGATAAAAAATAGAGGCGGATGAGGTTCGGCCACTAAGCCTTTTAGCAGTTTTTCCCCAGTGATTGCGATGTCGCTCAATCCTTTTTCGACTGGCAAACTCAGGAGCGGAGTATATTTAGATAAAATGACGGGCAGATCGGCAGGCGTTTTGTAGAGACCTTTTTGACCAGCAGACAGCAGGAGAGATAAAACTTCGTCGTACCAGAATTCTCGACTGCCTAAATTGATAATTCTGATAATAACTGCAATGGCGATCGCGGCTAGCAAGAACAATTCTAGAGAAAAGCGCCTCGGCGAGCGAAATTGTGGGTTAGAAGTCGAGATGCTTTTACTCATGACTTATTCGGATTGTTAGCTCTTTGTGAAATACTGATAATTTACCACAAACAATTAACGCCTGAATAAGTAAGCTGTCATACTTGCAACCCAAGTTTACTCTTCTAAACTCCTGAACTCCTGAACCCCTAAAACCGTAACTATTTGCTTCTTGAATAACATATTTTTACCTTAAATTTAACTTAATAATATAAAAATTAAAAGAACATTTAAAACGCTATCTTTAAAGTTAAATTTTGTCAAGAGTTGAAATCTAAAAATTAATTAAATATTCATAATCCCATTAGAGAAGAGAAAACAGAGCATGAAAGCCAGCAATCCTTTACTATCGAGTCAGAAACCCCAATCGACGGGATTGAGCTATCGCCTTGGACTGACGATTTTTTTCGTCTGTGGGGCTTTGCTCTTAACTTTTGCCATTTCTCTATCTTTAGGAGCCGTTCATCTCAGTCTTTCCCAATTATGGCAAGCCCTATGGCATCAGGGAGAAGCGGCTAATCAAATCATTCTCTGGCAATTGCGTTTACCTCGCGCGATCGCGGCGATTACTGTTGGGGCTGCTCTCGGTACCTCTGGCGCTCTATTGCAAGGAATGTTACGCAATCCCTTAGCAGAGCCTTTTCTCTTGGGAATTTCAGCCGGAGCGGGTTTGGTGGTCATCGTCATGGTAACGCTAGGAATCTTTCAAGCTTGGATTCCCTTTGCAGCTTGGCTAGGCGCTATTTTAACCACTGCGATCGTCTATTTTCTCGCGCGAACTGGCAACGGGATCGCGGTTGAACGCTTAATTTTAGGCGGTGTTGCTGTCTCTTCTTTATTTGGTGCGCTGCAAACTAACCTACTCCTATTAGCCGAAGAAGGCCGCATCCAAACGGCGCTCAATTGGATTGTCGGAAGCCTGAACGGAAGAGGGTGGTCAGAAGTCGCAATGGCGGGCCCTTATATTGCGATCGCGTTAATCTGTGCCTGTTTATTAGCACGCTATCTCAATGTTTTAAACTTGGGGGACGAGCTAGCAGTTGGTTTAGGAATCTCTTTAGGGCGATCGCGCTTATTAATCGGCGGCACCGCTACCCTACTCGCTGCTAGTGCTGTTAGCATGGCTGGACTGATTGGTTTTGTAGGTTTGATCGTCCCTCACGGAATGCGTTTGTTGTTGGGAGAAAACGATTATCGATGGTTAATTCCTCTGTCTGCTGTGGGTGGGGCATTAGTGTTGGCGATCGCCGATTTACTCTCTCGCTTGGGAGCCGTAGAATTACCCGTTGGTGCAGTCACTTCTTTACTAGGTTCGCCTTTATTTGTTTGGCTTCTCTATCGTCGTTCTTTTTAATGTTAATCACGTCAATCTCTAAAAAAATCTGTGACTAGATTTTCCCATTTTGAATGCAAGAATTTTGAATTGCTGATTAGAGAAGTACCGTTGCCCGTTCCGCGAGACCAGAACGCTCTCCTTTACGTAAGGTAATGTGTCCAGCGAGAGGATCGTGCTTGAAGCGCTCCACCACATAGCTTAGACCGTTGCTAGCAGCATCTACGTAAGGATTATCAATTTGCTCGATGTCGCCAGTAAGAACCACTTTAGTCCCTTCTCCAGCCCGCGTGAGAATCGTCTTGACCTCATGGGGAGTCAGGTTTTGAGCCTCATCTACGATGAAAAATTGCTTGGGAAGCGTGCGACCGCGAATATAAGTCAGTGGCTCGATTTGAAGTAACCCGCGCTCTATGAGTTCTTCATGCCCTCTCCGCCAGTAACCAGGCTTATCGGATGAGTCTTGTGTGCCAAAGATGAGATCGAAATTGTCGTAGAGAGGCTGCATCCAGGGAGTTAGCTTTTCTTGAACCTCTCCTGGTAAATAGCCCAAATCTCGACCCATTGGCACGATTGGTCGGGAAATTAGCAGTCTGTTGTAGTGTTTTTCGTCAGCGACCTGATTTAATCCCGCCGCGATCGCGAGTAGGGTTTTTCCCGTCCCTGCTTTGCCTACCAAGGTAACTAGCGCGATCGAATTGCGAAGCAACAGATCGAGGGCAAATTTTTGTTCACGGTTGCGGGGACGAATTCGGGATACTCCTGACTGGGGCAATTTGAGTAAAGGGACAAGGCGATCGCCACTGCTGTCAACGACGGCGAGAATAGTGTGGGAAGGATTGGCAGCGTCTATTAGCGTCAGTCCTTGATTGGGAAAGAAGTGATGCTCCAGCATCAGGTCACCCTGTTTCAACAGTTGCTCGATTTCCCCTGCCTCTACCATCACCTCAGCCATGCCCGTGTAAAGTCCTTCGACATCGACTTTATCGGTTTTGTAATCCTCGGCAGCTAATCCTAGCGCATCCGCTTTGATCCGGAGATTGATCTCCTTGCTAACAAGTACCACGGGGCATTGACATTGCTGTTTAAGTTCCAGCGCTACTGCTAGGATGGCATTGTCTGCGCTGTCTCCCTGCAACTCGGCGGGCAATTCCTGAAGAATCTTTTTGTCACACAGAGCAACCCTCAGCGTACCGCCACTATCGAGAAGAATTCCTTCAGTCAGATGACCTTGCTGACGCAGTTTATCGAGGGTGCGAGATACCTGACGCGCATTTCGTCCGGTCACTTCAGGCTGCTTTTTGAAGCGATCTAGTTCTTCAATAATCGTAATCGGAAGCACCACATCGTTATCCTCAAATCGCATCATTGCGCTGGGGTCGTGTAGAAGCACATTGGTATCGATGACAAAGGCTTTCTTCATAGACCTCCGATGAGATGCAACTACGCCTAATGTAGCTTGCTCAAAGAAGCATTTGGGGGTTGTGTTGCAAAAATGAAATTATTTGCGCGATCGCACTCAATTTTCCCAGAATAGCAGCAGGAATTAGGGCACCCTTGTCAAGCGATCGTACTCTACAAGTTCTATTCCTATAATCTACTGATAACTGATAACTGATTTCCCATGCCTATAGAAACGCAAAACCTTTGCGGCGGCTATGATACTAAGCTAGTTGTTCGTGCCATTAATCTGTCACTGCAAACGGGTGAATGGCTGAGTCTCGTTGGAGCCAATGGATCTGGAAAATCGACTTTTCTCAAACTGCTGTGTCGTATCCTCAACCCAACGGGAGGGACTGTTCTTTTGGATGGAAGAGCGATACACAGCTTACCCCCTAATCTTGTCGCGCAAAAAATCGCTATCTTACCGCAACAGCAAACAATCCCTGCGGGGTTAAGTGTCTATCAACTGGTGAGTTTAGGGAGAACACCCCATCAACCTTGGTGGCAATGGGAATTAGATCCCGAAGATCGACAAAAAGTAGAAGAAGCGCTCAGACAAACTCAACTTGAAGAATTTCGCGATCGCCCAGTCACTCAATTATCGGGTGGTGAAAGACAACGGGCATTTCTTGCTCTAGCGCTGGCCCAAAATCCTAAAGTTTTACTCCTCGACGAACCAACGACTTATTTAGATCTTAATTATCAATTGCAATTGTTAGAGTTATTAAAGCGACTTAATCAGGAACAAAGCCTAACGATTATTACTGTCCTACACGATATCAATCTAGCGGCACGGTATAGCGATCGCTTAGCTTTGCTAAAACAAGGTAGTCTTTATGCAGTAGGAATGCCAGCAGATGTTTTAATTCCACAGATAATTGCTCAAGTGTTCGGCGTTGAAGTTGCAGTCATTCAAACACCAGTAGGGCTTCAAATTTATCCCATTGCTCCCGTTTCATCTAACTAATTTATTGTTTTTTCTCTATGTTTCGTTCTCATTTACTCACTAATCTTTTAGTTTTTTTATTGAGTATTCTTTTGATTTCTTGTAACATTACAACGAATCAAAACATCAATAACTCTTCAATCTCATCCAAGTTATCTTTAGAACAAAAAAACAAAACTGAAGCAATTAAAAATACTGATTTTAACCTAGATTCTGCTCAAAGAATCATAGCATTAACTTCGCTAACGGCTGATATTCTCGAACAGCTAGATAAAAATAAACTGGTTGGTATTGCTGGAAGTCGCTTGCTTAGAGAAGATGAACGGTTTAAAGACATTCCCAAAATTGGTGAAGGACAAACCCCGCCGAATTTAGAAAAAATTGTGGCTCTCAAACCCGATTTAGTTATTGGTGCCAAGGGATTTAGCGATCTCACTCTTAATAAATTAAAAGAGTTAGGAATTGCAACCCTAGCGACTGAGATTAATAGTTGGGACGCTTTGATAGAAATTACCCAAAAACTAGCACGAATAACTGGCGCTAATCCAACGCTTTTGTTAGAACGTTACCAAACATTTTTACCCGATCTTCCTCAACAAAATTTTTCTACTTTGGTCTTGGTTAGTCGTCAACCTATTTTAGCGCCTAATAAAAATAGCTGGGCAGGAGATTTACTAGAAAAATTTAAGGTTAAAAATTTAGCAGCTAATTTACAAGGGCAATCTCCCGTTGCTGGATATGTGACCCTTTCTCCAGAAAAAATTCTCAAAGAAAATCCAGAAATCTTGTTAATTGTTGAACCGTTAGGACAAAATTTGCTGGCAGAATTTAAAGGCGAACCTTTCTGGAATCAACTGAAAGCAACTCAAAGCGATCGCGTCTATGCTTTTGATTATTACGGATTAGTCAATCCAGGAAGTATCGACAAAATTGAAGAAGCTTGTAGAAAACTTAAACAACTATTGAGATAAAGCTAAAATTTTTGTCCTATTTTTAGAGTGCTATTGCCAGACAGGTTGGATACAATGAAAGTGGTATGCATAATGACTACTAATTGTCAAGTCTTAGCATCTAACAGCTTCACCACTCTTCGATCGCTTTTAAATCAATGAAACATCTTGAAGAAACCTTCAAAGGGGCTGGAGGATTGAGCCTCTATTATCAAAGTTGGCATCCCCAGGGTCAACCCAAGGCAGTCATCGCTATTGTGCATGGTCTTGGAAGTCACAGCGCCCTGTTTAACAAGGCAGTCCAGTACTTGCGCGATCGCGGCTATACAATTTATGCTTTCGATTTGCGCGGACACGGACGATCGCCCGGACAGCGAGGACATATTAATACATGGGCTGAGTTTAGAGCAGATTTAAGCGCTTTTTTGCAATTAATTCGCGAAAAAGAAGGAGATTATCCCTGTTTTCTTTGGGGACATAGTTTAGGAGGCGCGATCGCACTAGATTATGCTTTACGATTCCCAGAAAACTTGCAGGGGGCGATCGTCACAGCACCAGCAATAGGGCAAGTAGGAGTCTCGCCGATTAGGATCGCTATTGGACGCTTACTCTCGCGAATCTGTCCGCGATTCAGCCTGAAGCTTGGACTCGATCTCAACGCAAGTTCCCGCGATCCGAGTGCCATTTCTACCTATAGTCAAGACTCGCTGCGGCATGAATATGCCAGTGCCAGACTTGCGACAGAATTCCTGGAAACAGTCAACTGGATTCAATCCCACGTCTCTCATTTACGACTTCCTTTGCTCATTCTTCATGGTAGTGCAGACCGAGTGACCCTTCCAGAGAGTAGCTGGGCTTTTTGTCTACAGGTAACTTTCCCCGATAAGGAAT
>CAYTUO010000196.1:7778-8233 GCA_964441015.1 uncultured Pleurocapsa sp. | reverse complement strand
TAATATTTTCTGGTTTTCCTTACTTTAATCTATTCAATTGAAAACCGCTATTAGTTGACCTGAACTTTTCAGAACTTTCATTCAACTTGTTTACAAACTGAATAAAAACTCCTGAATTTACCTGAACTTATCCTTATTGGCAGTGTACTTTGGCAGCAGATAAAACAGAATAGCGAACTCAATTATTGTTAGGAGATTAACAATGTCTAAAGAAGCTGTTGCTGAAATGATGCAAGCCGCAGGTCAAGATTCTGCATTGCAACAGAGACTCACAGAAGCCGGAGGATTTGACGAAGTTGTACAAATTGGTGCTGAAAAGGGCTACGATTTCACCTCCGAAGAACTGCAAATGGTGTTGGCAGAACGTGGAATTTCGGTAACCGAGACTGAAGGTGACGAACTATCTGATGAAGCCCTAGAAGCGGTTGCTGGTGGATGGTTTGATAACTGGCGCG
>CAYTUO010000196.1:0-7768 GCA_964441015.1 uncultured Pleurocapsa sp. | reverse complement strand
TAAGCTGCTTTTGGAAATACGCTGATTGGGAATTGGGAATTCCTGGTTCCCAGTCCTTAATTAAATGTTTCCTAAAAAGGAGAAAAGCAATGTCTAAAGAAGCAGTCGAACAAATGATGCAAGCCGCCAGTCAGGATGAGTCTCTGCAACAAAGATTGACAGAGGCTGTGGGGTTTGAGGAAGTCGTTCAAATTGGCGCGGAGAAAGGCTATCAGTTTACGCCCGAAGAACTGCAAATGACTATAGCAGAACGCGGGATTTCAGTGACCGATGCTGACAGTGACGAATTATCTGAGGAAGCACTAGAGGCGGTTGCTGGTGGATGCATTGGCCCGTGGTATCCCCGCTTTCGTGGCTGGTAGTTTCTCCTCTCGAATTCAGACACTTTCAATAAGGAGATGAAAAATGTCTAAAGAAGCTGTTGACCGAATGATGCAAGCTGCTAGTGAAGATTCTGCCTTGCAACAGAAGCTAGAAGCTGCCGAGGGTTTCGCACAAGTGGTTCAAATTGGCGCGGAGAAGGGCTACCAGTTCACGGAGGAGGAATTGCAATCTGTCCTGACAGAACGCGGAATACCAAGCGCAGAGAGTGCAGAGGGCGAGCTTTCTGAGGAAGCCCTAGAAGCTGTTGCTGGAGGATGGTTTGAAAATTTGAGAATTCGGTTTGGTGACAATCCCCCAATCGTAATTCGTCAATGGTAGCGTTTTTAATTCTTTTGTTTCAAGGAGAGGAAAAATGTCCAAAGAAGCTGCTGAGCAAATGCTAAGAACAGCAATGAGCGATAAAGAATTACAACAGAGGTTAGAAGCGGCTAATGGGTTTGCCGACGTGGTTCAGATTGGTGCTTCCATAGGTTATCAGTTCACCACCGAAGAACTGCAAACCGTTATGGCAGAACGCGGAATTCCTATCGGCGACGAGGGAGAGCTTTCTGAGGAAGCGCTTGAAGCTGTCGCTGGCGGTAGCTGGATTGATGATGTCGGACGGTGGACTGATAATGTAGATCTCAGATTTAGGGGTTGGTAGCCGTTTTAATCTTTGCAAGCAGGTTTTTAAGAGAGATAAAAACTAGATGGATGTCCTGAAAGCTTGGCGAGATCTCCTTGGTGCCGAGAATGTCTTAACTGACGCAGCAACGCTCTGTGCTGCTCAAACCGCAACTTTTGCCACAACACAGCGAGTCCTTGCTGTCATTCGACCTGGCGATAGCACAGAAGTTCAAGAATGCCTCAAAATCGCCAATCGATACCAAACTCCTGTTTATCCTGTCAGTTGCGGCAAGAATTGGGGCTTAGGTTCGCGAGTTCCTGTTCGAGATAACTGTGCAATTATAGACCTAAGCCGGCTCAATCGCATTTTAGACTACAACGAGAAGCTCGCTTATATCACCGTAGAACCAGGGGTCACTTTTCGCCAGATCTCTCAATACCTGCGTACCGCGAAGTCAAACTTATTCGTCTCGGTTATCGGCGGTTCCCCCGATGCTAGTGCGATCGCTAATACGCTAGAACGAGGTGATGGTATCGGCCCTTACGGCGATCGCGTTAACTATGTTTGTGGATTTGAGGTCGTCCTGCCAACAGGAGAATGCATTCATACGGGATTGGGTCGCTTTGCCAATGCGAAAGCCACACCAGTCAGCCGTTGGGGAGTGGGGCCTTATCTAGATGGCATTTTTACCCAGTCGAACTTAGGAATCGTTACGCAAATGACCATCTGGCTAACACCTATCCCCAACTATTTCCAGTCGTTTAGTTGTGCGATTAAGGATAGCTCCCGTCTTGCACCTCTGGTTGATCGCATTCAAACCTTAATGTTACAAGGAATCCTTAAAGAGAATTGTTTCTGTTTTTGGAATGCCTACAAAGTCTTGGCTAAAGAAGGACGCTATCCTTGGAAAGTCATGGGAGGCAAAACCCCTTTATGCTTAAAACAATTAAAAGGATATGAACCTTGGGTAGGAAGTGGAACGTTATACTCTGCCAGTCGCGAACAGGGATTAGCTGAACGAAAGCTGATTGAACAAGCGTTAGAACCTCTGGTCGATCAATTAATGTTTGTCGATCGCGATCGAGACAGTAATTTATTACAAGATAATCTCGATTTGGGTGTTCCTAGCGATGTCAATATCAAAAGTACTTATTGGCGAAAGAAAAGCCAAATTCCCTTCCAGATGAACCCAGATAGGGATAATTGCGGTGTTCTCTGGCTTTGTCCGCTTTTCCCTTTTGATGGCGAGCAAATTGTTGAGATTTTGCCAGCGATCGCCTCGACGATTAAAGCGGCTCAATTTGAACCCAATCTGGCTATGAGTTGTACGACAGCTAGAAACATTCGTATGTTTATCGCCATTATGTACGATCGCACGGTCGCTGGAGAAGATCAACGAGCAGCAGAATGTCATGACCAGCTACTACAACAGTTGCTAGAAGCAGGTTATTTTCCTTACCGTCTGGGGATTCACTCGATGAATTCTTTACCGCCAGCACAAGATGACTACGGCAAATTAATGAGTGTTCTCAAGCAAGGACTCGATCCTAACAATATCTTGGCTCCGGGTAGATACGATTTTCAAGGTGACTGGTGATTGGTAATTCGTAATTCGTAATTCGTAATTCGTAATTCGTAATTGGGAGCAGAAGAAAAATCAATCCAAAATCAAAATCTAAAATCCTTTCATCGGGAGAATCCTTTCATCCAAAATCTAAAATCCAAAATCTGATAACTGATACTAGGTTGCATTCAAAGGGGTAATTTAAGTCTCACGCAAAGGCGCAAAGGCGCAAAGAGAACGCAAAGATGGAAAACATTCCTTTTACAGCCGAACAAATTGCTGCTCAATCTATGAGCAATCTTAACAGTTATATTCTTTTAACAATGGCTTATTTAAAAGAAAAAGGGGAATCAGTTGAAAATTGGCTTCACTTTCTTGGTAATAAGTTTATTCAAACTTGGCCGGAGTTGAAAGAAGTTGGACTTCAAGAGATTGCCAGGGGAATAGTTCTTAATAATTTATCAGGGGGAGCTAAATTAGTATCTTTTTCTGGTGATGATTCTCAGGTTGAAATTGTCTTGGAGGGATGGCCGCAGTATCCTTATCTAGCTTTGTCTGGCGTATCCTGGCAGGAATCTCAAATACTTCATGAAGTTCTCACGCCAGTGTTCGAGCAGATCGGGGTAAATTATACCTGGAATATAGAAGGAAAACAGGTCAAAATTAAGCTATCTCGTCCACATTAAATTGGTAAATTTTTCTCCGAAATAAGAAATAAAATTTTTTTGATTAGTTGAATCCTCATATTTATTTGTAAAATCAATCCGACATCAAATGACACAGAATAATTCTAATCAAATCGAAAACATCATTATCGTTGGCGGTGGTACAGCCGGATGGTTAGCGGCAACCTATCTTAATAAATATTTAAATAAAGGTAGCGATCGCTGTCGAATTACGCTGATAGAATCGTCAGATATTCCTACCGTTGGCGTTGGAGAATCGACTATTCCCACTCTACCTCGAACTTTTAGATTGTTAGGAATTTCTGAAGTAGATTGGATGCTTCAGTGTCACGCTACTTTTAAGCTAGCTATCAAATTTGTCAATTGGTCTGGGTTACCTGGAAAAGATGTTTTTTGGCATCCATTTGGAGCATTACCCCATAGCAAACAGACAGGAATTCCACTGTCTTATTATTGGCAAAAAAGAAAACTTGAAGGAAATTCTGAACCGTTTGATCGCAGTTGTTTTGAGGCGGTTTCTTTATGCGATCTGAAAAAGTCACCTAAAGATGATAGCGATCCTCAGTATGCGTATAAAATTGAATATGCTTATCATTTAGATGCGGGACTGTTAGCTGTTTATTTAAAAAACAAATCCAAATCAGAAGGCGTTAATCATGTTGTCGATAATGTTTTAGATGTTGCCTTAGATGAAAGAGGATTTATTAGTCATTTAATTACTGAGAAACATGGCAATCTTTATGGAGATTTATTTATTGATTGCTCTGGATTTAGAGGACGATTAATCAATCAAGCGCTGCAAGAACCTTTTATCTCTTATTCAGACTCGCTTTTGTGCGATAGTGCCATTGCTATGCCTGTCTCCTACGATCCTGACGATCCTTATGATGAGAACAATGGAGGCATTAATCCTTACACGACAGCAACCGCGCTCAGTTCGGGATGGGTATGGAATACGCCTCTAGTCGGAAGAAGTGGCAATGGATACGTTTACTCAAGTAATTTTATCTCGAAAGCAGATGCCGAAGCTGAATTTAGACAACATTTAGGGAAAAAGTCTGAAGGAATAGAAGCTAGACATCTGAAAATGAGGATCGGAAAAAACCGAAATGCTTGGGTGAAAAATTGTGTCAGTATTGGCTTATCGAGTGGATTTATTGAACCCTTAGAATCAACCGGAATCTATTTAATTGAAGTCGGTTTAATTCATTTAATCCATAACTTCCCGAATAAGTCATTTCATCCAAATGTTATCAAGAATTATAACCAGAATCTGACCGATCATTATGAGGAAATTAGAGATTTTATCGTCATGCATTATTGCTTGACACAAAGAGAAGATAGTCCTTTTTGGCGAGCCAATAAATACAATTTAACGATTCCCGATTCCTTAAAGGAAAAATTGGAACTATGGCAAGAAATGTGGCCCGATAGTAGCCAAGAATGGGGCAAATTGTTTCCTTCTTACTCTTATATGTGTATTTTGTCGGGGATGGGATGTTATCCTCAAGAAAGCTTGCCAATTTTAGCGTATCAAGACAATAACTCGGAACAGGATTTCTTAGAAATTGAAAAGAAAGCTGAGACCCTAAAAATCACGCTTCCAGATCATGTTGATTACCTTAAACAGCTATCTGCCAAAAACTTTAAATCGTTATTGAAGAGAACGCTAACTAACTTAAATAACGGAAAAACGCCAGAGCTTTTAAGGTAATTTACTTCAATTAACTTTTAATAGGAGTCAGTAACTAATTACTATTGACTGATAATTAACTTGGTCTTTTCCAGGAGACAATTTAAGATGAAAATTGCGGTAATCGGTGGAGGAACAGCAGGGTATATTGCTGCGGCGCATATCACCAAATATTTCCCTCAGTTTGAGTTATATCACATCTACGATTCTAGAATTCCTACCATTGGCGTAGGCGAGGGAACAACACTTTATTTCCCCAAATGGTTAAATGCCATCACTGGTTTGAGTTATTCAGAATTAGAAGAAAAATGTCACGTTACGCGCAAATTTGGCATTAGTTTTGATAACTGGGGATTTGAATACCAGCAATTCATGCACCACTTTTATCCCGTTGGACAAGCTTATGGCTATCATATCTCAGCCGCTAAAATTGTTGAACTTTTGCAAGACTATGTTTCGGCAACTAATCTCGATAAACAAGTTATTGGGGTCAAAAGTGATGGGGTTGCGGTTGATATCACCTTTGAAGACGATACTCATTTAGAAGTCGATCTCGCCATCGATGCTAGAGGTTTTCCAAAATCGCTCGATCGCGATCGCGTTAAACTATCTTGGATTCCCACTAATGCCGCATTGATTCGTCAAGCGCCCGTCGCTGATCGAGGATTGATTCAGGTAAAAGTCGGCGATCGCGTTTTAAAATACCAATCGGTAACCAGAAGTGTTTCTAGGCCGCATGGTTGGATTTTTGTCATTCCTCTGACCAGTCGCACTTCCTATGGCTACATTTACAATAGCGATCTTAATTCAGTCAGCGACATTGAAAACGATTTAGATGAATTCCTGCACTCAGAAGGAATCACTTGTTTTCCTGGTGCTAGACAATTAAACTTTCCTAATTTTACCGAGCGTACTTTTTTTGATGGCGCTCTTTTTAAGATCGGTAATACTGCTTCATTCTTAGAACCATTAGAAGCGACTGCGATCGGATGTATCTTAAAGCAGGTTGAAATTTTATCCTATTGGCCCCTTCGTCAATTTGCCAAACAAGAAAAAAGAGGAAGATTGAATGAAGACGATCTCAAAATGGTCAATCGCTATTTGTTGAATTACGTTTACAAAATGTCGCTTTTCGTCGGTTGGCACTATGCGAAAGGTTCTTGCTTCAAGACAAAATTTTGGCAGTTTGCCCAAACCAATTTCTATCAAGAGATTAAAAATCTAGAAAACCAAGAGCTATTAAAGGAATTTGAAAGTTATTTGCAAGCTGGCGCTGATATAGTCCATCCAATTCAAAATTTTCTTAAATTCTCCCAAACTGTGGCTCAAAAACCTGCTAATTCGCCGCTACTTCCAGAACCTATTCCCAAAGCTTTTGCACAGTGGCAAACGCCAAGCTTTACTGAAGTCGGGTATGGAATTGGTTATTTCTCCTGAGTAAAATCATGCCGAACTCCTTCGTCTTACCGGAAACTTGTTACACTGCTTAAAAGAATTCGGGGACTTGCCAAAAAAGGATATGTCGGGAGTTGGCATGAGTAATTGTTCGGAGCGTCCGATTAAAATTGCTGTAGTGGGGGATATTCACGATCGCTGGGAAGAAGAGGATAATCTTGCTCTACAACACTTAGGAGTCGATTTAGTCCTATTCGTGGGCGATTTTGGTAACGAAGCAGTAGAAGTGGTTCGCCGAATTGCCGCCCTAGAGATTCCCAAAGCAGCTATCATGGGCAATCACGATGCCTGGTATACAGCATCAGCTTGGGGACGCAGACAGTGCCCCTACGACCCTAAAAAAGAAGATTGGGTACAACAACAGCTAGATTTATTAGGGGGAGCTTCAGTCGGATATGGAAAGTTAGATTTTCCTGAGTTGCAAGTATCGGTGGTCGGTAGTCGTCCCTTTAGTTGGGGAGGGACAAAGTGGAAAAATAAAGAATTCCTGCGCGATCGCTATAGCGTGACTAACTTTAAAGAGTCTACTGCCAAAATTGTCGCTGCTGCTAGTCAGACAGCTTGCAATACAGTCATTTTCCTCGGTCATAACGGGCCTTTCGGTTTAGGAGACAAACCTGAAGATATGTGTGGTCGAGATTGGGAACCGCTAGGAGGCGATCATGGCGATCCTGATTTTACAGAGGCAATCGCTCAAGTTCGTGCTTCTGGCAAACAGATTCCCCTAGTTACTTTCGGACATATGCACCACCAACTGCGCCATACTCGTTCTAGATTGCGGACGGCGGTTGCAACTTCCCCAGAGGGAACGGTTTATTTAAATGCAGCTAGCGTTCCTCGTATCGTCAAGCAAGCTGGAGAATGCTGTCGTAATTTTTTTCTTGTTTCTTTACACAAGGGTATAGTTGTCGAGATTTCTTTGGTTTGGGTAGGACAGGACTTTACAATTGTCTCCAACTACCTCCTTTATCGCACTCAAGAATCAATTCTTCAACCTGTCTAGTACAGCTTGCCCTTAAATAACACATCAGTAATAGAAGTCTAAAAGATTAACTAGTCAATTGATTAAACTAACTGATTACTGATTACTGATTGCTGATTACTGATTGCTGACAACTGATACTAGTTGGCACTAGCTTTGCTACAATATAGATTCGTTTGCCCTGGAGAGGTGGCAGAGTGGTCGATCGCGCCCGACTTGAAATCGGTTCTCCCGAAAGGGAGCGAGGGTTCGAATCCCTCCCTCTCCGTTAGTTTCAGAGAGTTTGTACCCGTAATGTACCCTTTGATTTTAGGGGGACAAAAAATTAAGTTAGCGTTTGTTTATAGCGTTTCTTGGACTCATGAGGTACAGTGACGGCGATCGCTAAACCAGAATG
>CAYTUO010000195.1:0-8362 GCA_964441015.1 uncultured Pleurocapsa sp. | reverse complement strand
CTGTTTCGTTGGTACGGATGCACCTGAAAGCGCACTATTTCTTGGCCATCTCGCTGAAAATTTTCTAGATGAAAAGCGTGTAAAGCAGACGAACGGGCACCTGTATCGATTTTGGCTTTAATCGCTGCAATCTTTAATTCTGGTAGATCGACCCATTCTCGCCAACCAATCACAGGTAATTGTTTCTTGGGTTTCATCAAGAGTAATTTAGCGCCGCCTTTAACGCCTGTAATATCAAATCCGGTTATATGACCATAATTAAAGGAGTGCGACCATCTTGGTCGCTTTTCGGGACGCTCGCACTAGATATTATGACTAATTAAGCGGATTTGATATGATTCGTCTTCCATTTCTAAAGTAGCCCAGTACTTTTCTTCTTCATATTCCTTTATTACTACTATGTTCCAACCTCAATGACCACTCAATTTATCTCTGGATGGCATGGCAGTCTCGATCTCGTTTATAGCGCACGCCAAGGCGAAACCCATCTCACTCATGCGTTAGTCAAAGCGCCTCTCAAGGTGCAACGTCCCTTTTATCCAGAAGGCAAAGCTATATGCCATAGCGTTATTTTACATACGGCAGGAGGAATAGTAGGGGGCGATCGCCTTTCTCAGACCATCCAGCTACAATCGAATGCTAATGCTTTAATGACTACGGCGGCGGCGGGAAAAGTCTATCGCAGCAACGGACAACTCGCCCGACAAACGATTGAGATCCAAATTGAAGCGGAGGCTTGTTTGGAATGGTTGCCCCAGGAGACAATTATTTTTAATGGAGCTATTTATCGGCAAGATTTACGAGTAGAATTAGCGCCAGGTGCGAGTTGGTTGGGATGGGAGATTACCCGCTTCGGACGCAGTGCCAGAGGAGAAAAATTTCTGGAAGGGGAGTGGCGATCGCATACCGAAATTTGGCAGCAAGGAAAACCTTTGTTAATAGATAGACAATGGCTCCCCGCAGGAGAAAAGATGATTAATAGTCCTGTGGGTTTGGCAGGAGAAAGCGTTGCAGCTAGCTTAATCTGGCTCGGAATACCCGTCTCGCAGGAGATAATAGAGCAAGTGCGAATTTTATGGGCGATGAAAGGCGATCGAGGGGAAGCAGGAGTGACTCAAACTCAGGCACAAGGATTATTATGTCGTTATCGAGGTTCGTCAACAGCAGAAGTGCGAGACTGGTTTATAGAGATTTGGCAGCTTTTGCGGCGATCGCTTCTAAAACGTCCTGCTATCAAACCGAGAATTTGGATGTATTGACAGTCCCACCAGTAAACTGGGGGATTCTTGGTTCAACGAGTCCACTTAACTTAAATTCCTTGCGGGATCTAAGCCAGAGGTGGTTCTCTCCCCAAGCGTTGACTTCGGGCGTGCCCCGCCCTAGTTGTATTTCTACAAAGTAAAGATAAACATCAATAATTGATAATTGATTACTAATTCCTGAAAAGATGCAACTGACTCCCCAAGAAAAAGACAAATTGTTAATTTTTACGGCCGCACTTTTAGCGGAAAGACGCAAGGCAAAAGGGCTAAAACTAAATTATCCAGAAGCAGTCGCCTATATTTCTGCGGCAATTTTAGAAGGGGCTAGAGAAGGGCGTACTGTCGCCGAATTAATGAGTTATGGAACAACTTTGTTGACGCGGGATGAGGTCATGGAAGGCATTCCAGAAATGTTGCCTGAAGTGCAGGTGGAAGCGACATTTCCTGATGGAACCAAGTTGATAACTGTTCACAATCCCATTCGGGAGTTTCGCACACAGGAGTAAAGCATGATTCCAGGAGAAATAATTGTTAAAGAGGGTGAAATTGAGTTAAATGTAGGACGTGAAACCGTGCGAATTCAGGTGGCCAATACAGGCGATCGCCCGATTCAAGTGGGTTCTCATTTTCACTTTTACGAAGTCAATGAAGCTTTGCAATTTGAGAGAGAAAAAACCAAAGGAATGCGCTTAAATATTCCCGCAGGAACGGCAGTTCGTTTTGAACCAGGAGATGAAAAAGAAGTTGAATTAGTTAGCTTAGTAGGAAGCCGCGAAGTCTATGGATTCAATGCTTTAGTTAATGGGGCCTTAGAACCCAATAAGAAAGAAAAGAAAAAGAAAAAGAAAAATAATTAAATCTTTCGCCCTCAGCAATCAGTCACGCGATCGCACTTCTACCCCCCTGAACGGTTACCTTTTGCAAGAGGTCTACTAGCTAGAGGATGTTACCCTACGACTGATAATCCCTCGACAATTAAGGAAGGCGTATAGCAGGAACCATTCCATTGAAGATCGCTACCCAAGGCTACCAATTGCTTTAACGCCGTGTAGACATTGCCTGCAACCATCGTATCTTTCACCCGCCCCACGATTTTTCCTTTTTCAACGCGGTAACCTAAATCCACGTTAATCGAGAAATCGCCAGAAAGATCTGCGCCGCCACCCAACATTTGATCGACGATCAATCCCTCATCTAATTGAGCGAGCAATTCTTCAAAGGAACTTTGACCGGGTTCAACGAACAAGTTAACTAAATCTGGCGTAGGATAGCGTCCCAAACTCGGACGAAAACCATTTCCGGTGCTTTGTCTGCCTAGTGCCCTGGCGGTGGTTCGGTCAGTGTAAAATTGCTGTACTCGTCCTTGAGCAATGAGAGACAAGGTTTGAGTCGGCGTTCCCTCATCGTCAAAAGGACAGCTATAGGGATCTTTATCCGGTTGTTGAGAAAGGTTTAGCGTTTCCGATACGACGAGTTCGCCAAGTTTGTCACTCCAAGGCGAAGACTCTTCTAAGACAGATTTGCCATTGAGTGCTGCCGCTACCGTACTCCATAAGAGGGTTGCCGCGTTGGCAGTCAATAAAATGGGTATACGTCCTGTCGGGGGTGCAGCATTAGATTCAGCCCATTGTAGGCGCTGGATTATCTGCTTGACCACCTTATCGGGATTGAGAGACCCTCTGGTGTATTCTCCGTCGTAAATGCCGAGAAAATCCTCTCCTCTGACCCATTCTACGCCGAGAAAATAACTAACCGAGGTGTCTGTATATTCGCAATGGAGTCCTTGAGAGTTGACTAGGATAATAGCTTCTTGTTCGCTTTCAAACTCTGCACTACAAATTACGTCCCGATAAGCATCCCGAAGTTGCGCGATCGCACTTTTCCCGATCTCGACAAATTTCTCTACAGGAACAGCTTCTCCGACGTTGGGATAAATAACCGTTCGTGCTTCGGCGAGTTCGATGGTTTCTGGCGGGTTGAGGCGAGACAGTGCGATCGCCCGTTCTACTAACATTTCTGGGTTAACTTCTCCATAAGCTACGGCTAACCCCGGACATCCCTCTCGCCACAATCTTAATGCCGTTCCCTCCGACTCGGAGCTTTCTAACTGTTTGAGTCGATTGGCTTCAAAAAAGACAGGTCGAGAGAAGGCGCGAGATTGATAGACTTCTGCCTGGCTTGCTCCAGCTTTTAGCGCCAAATCTATCAGTTTTTGCGGGTTATTAGTCATTCCAGTTCACAATTTTAGAAAGCTATCTATAACCCATCATAAGTTTTCGCTCACCCGATCTCATCGAGAAATTCTCTTGGATAGGGAAACGCCACCAACTGTCCTAACATTATCCCTAACGGTCGCGACTCGCGCAGATATCCCTTGCGCTTGGAGTTCGCCCAGACGTTGTTCGGCTTGCGATCGCTGCTGAAACAGTCCTGCTTGAATGACTCCCTCGCCTGAGCGAGTAAAGGCTAAAGGTTCTACCTGTCGCACTCGCGATAGTAGAGGTTCGCCTTCTCCGACAACTTCAACTCGATAAAGTTCTGGCCCAGTAACGGAGGAGTGAGCAACCGGACTGCTCCCAACGGGAATCGGAACGGAAACTTCTTGAGGGGCCTGAAAAACATATTCTCGCACAACTGAAGAACGATGGGAAACAGTAGGTGCCGATTCTACTGGCGGAATATTTTCTACGGGTAGTCGATTGAAGGATGAAGAAGAACCAGGGGCCGCAGGAATGGGAGGGGGTGGAGGTAAACGATGCAATACGGGTGGCATTTGCGCCGTTGTCGCCGTGGTATGGAGAAGGCCTAAACCGCCTTCTATTCCCAGTAATACGATTAATCTACTGATGTGACTCCTCATCCCAATACTCCTCACAGAAATATTTCTAATTTAGCTTCTTCCGTAATTCATCCCCAAAGTGATCGCACTCTAAGCCTTACGATCTCTTTCCCAAACATCAACATAAAATGTAGGTTTAAGCGGTTGTTATTAAAAGCATTTATGATGGAATAAGTCCAAGCTAAAAATCAGTTGCTTACAAAAAAGATGAAAATATATGGAAAATAAGAGTAAGCAAATTTATAATTACACGGTTCTTCTGGAAAAAGAACAAGATGGAGGTTATCACGCTTTTTGTCCTATTCTCAAAGGTTGTCATTCTCAAGGAGATACTTTTGAAGAAGCCATCGAGAATATTACAGAGGCGATTGAACTATATCTTGAAAGTTTAATGGCTGATAATCAACCTATTCCTAAAGAAGATTTAATTGTCAAGCCATTAAGTATTCTGGCATGAGTAATTTCCCCAGTGTCAAAGCCAAGGAATTTGTTAAAGTTATCGAAAAATTAGGTTTTTATTTTGACCGTCAAAAAGGAAGTCATGCCATTTACAAGAACATTCACGGGCAAAGAGTTGTTGTTCCAGTTCATGCAGGAAAAGATCTAAAACAAGGTACTCTAATGGGAATGATTCAAGATCTTGGCATTGACAAAGAAACATTTTTTAAATTATTACAAAATTAATATGCGGGACGAAACCCAACTTACAGGCGATCACACTCATCCCCAAAGCGATCGCACTCTAATCCCGAAGATCTCTTTCCCAAACATCAACATAAAATGTAGGTTTGAGCGGTTGTTATTAAAAGCATTTATGATGGAATAAGTCCAAGCTAAAAATCAGTTGCTTACAAAAAAGAGAACATAAGAAATCTACTGTTGGGTAGTTCACAATATCTGCCTGGGAGTGTCTTGAGAGACTTGAATTTGGCAAGGACGGAAAGACGTGCGATGTAGAGATGAAGGGCCATATTGTTGCAAGGCCAGCCGATGCTTGAGAGTACCGTAACCTTTATTGGCTGCGAGATCGTACTCTGGATATTTTTGAGCTAGACGAACAATTAACTCATCTCGCCAAACTTTAGCAAGAATGCTGGCAGCCGCAATAACGGGCGATCGCTCGTCACCTTTGATAAGATTTTTTTGTAGGATTGATAGGCTAGGGATCTTTTGCTTTCCATCCACTAAACAGATGGCAGGCTGTACATTAAGCTTAACAACGGCTCGTCTCATTGCCAGTAAAGAGGCGTGCAAAATATTGAGTCGCGCAATTTCTCGAACGCTTGCGTAACTGATTTGATAAGCTGGCGCTAGTTTTTTAATCTGTTCGACTAATTCTAAGCGTCGTTTGGCAGAGAGTTGCTTGCTGTCTTTTACGCCAATTTCAATTAATTGTGGCATGGCTGAGGCAGGAACAATAACGGCGGCGGCAACGACAGGGCCAAATAAAGATCCGCGTCCGACTTCATCAACACCTGCCACTAGCGTCTGGGGGGCCAAAAATTCATTGAATAAATCTACTGCTTCAAGCAAAGGAATAATGCTTTCTAACCTCGCGACGAATTTTCCAGGTACAGGACATTCCGGCAGGAAACGTGACTAAATCTCCTTTTCCCATTTCTACAGGTTCGCCACCATTGGGGGTAACGACGACATCGCCTTCGAGAAAATAGCAAGTTTCTTCTACATCATACATCCAGGGGAATTCGGATACTTCTTTTGTCCAAATTGACCAGCTAGACACTCCCAATTCTTTAAGACGTTCTTGAGTGGGTTGGCGTTCGATTTTAATTCCCGATATTTGTTGTGCGGTCATAATCTAGTCTCTCGCGAGATATCAAGGCATTGATTTAATCGTATTATCGATTGAGAGAATTTGGATCGATTCCTAGCGATCGCAATTGTTCTTCCAATAGTTGAACTCGTTTTTCGGCTTGCTGAAGTCTTTCTTCTGGCGTTAAAAACCGTTTTCCGTTCTCATCATACCAGTAGAGCCATTCGCGTGTAATTCCGCCATAGCTTCCTCTTTCTGCACCAATTCCTAAGCCAATTTCTGATAGCCAAACAGGATTTCCAGGTTGCAATTCATAAGTGCCATTGACTAATTTGTGAATTTCTAATCGAGGTTTTTTACGTCTTCGGGAAGAGTAGATGACATAGTAGAGTATGCCCAATTCTAAATATTGTTCTTTTTTGCTACTGTATTCTCCGCGATAAGTTTGGGAAACGACTTCTAGGACTAGAGTTGGCACAACATTTTCTTCCCATAGGGGATAGCTTAAGCGCAATTCTTCATCAAAAAATCGTTCTACCCCTAAACTTAAAAATCCATCAGGAACGATCGGTGGCTTGTCGGGATGATAGTAAATCCCCATATCTATACCAAAGAACCAATCCATTCGCTCTGCCCAAATTGTTAAGAGGATTGCCTTGAGCAAAGTAGGAATTAATTCTTGCAGTTCATTATCCACAGGAGTTTCATCGGAGTCAATTAGCTCCTCCGAAGAGGGCAAGTAGCGTTTTTTTTGTTTAAGGTAATCTAGCATTTTTATCTAATCAATGTCGCGATCGCTCTGGGCTTCGTCTGACTCTTTTTCTATCAAATTGACTAAAACTTTATCAACTCGATTGCCATCCATGTCAACAACTTCAAATCGTAATTTTTCCCATTCAAAATTATCAGTGGCTATAGGAATTTTCCCAAGATGAGTAATAATAAATCCTCCTAGAGTATGATAATTTCCTTCTTTTTCTCCAGGTAATTCTTCAATTTGAAAAACTTCTTTAAAATCTTCAATCAGTAAAATTCCATCAACTAACCAGGAACCATCTTCCCGTTGCATAATTTGCGGTGCGTCTGGCTGATCGAGCGCGGGAAGATCGCCAATGATCGCTTCTAAAATATCAGTAATAGTCACTAACCCTTGAATGACCCCATATTCATCGACGACTAAAGCAATATGATTGCCGCTTTGTTGAAATAGTTCTAAAACTTTCAATCCCCTCGTACTTTCAGGGACAAATAAAGGTTGTCGCAGGGAGGAAGTCAGATCGAAAGGTCGATTGGCAAAACAATCAGCCAGTAAATTATTGACTGGTACAATCCCCAAAACCTCATCTAAACCGCCTTGACAGACGGGAAAACGAGTATAATTGCTCGTAATAATTTTTTGGCGATTGATTTCGGCAGAGTCTTCGAGATCGAGCCAGATAATTTCTGGTCGCGTTGTCATGAGGGTGCTGACTCGGCGATCGCTCAGTCGTAAAACTTGCTCCACCATATCCTGTTCTGCTTCCTCAAACATCCCCGCCTCAGTTCCCTGCTGAATCAGAATTTTGATTTCTTCTTCAGTTACCAGAGGTTCTGTCGCGGCGTTTTCCGCGCCCAAAAGACGCAAGACTAAATCCGTTGAAAAACTCAACAGATGAACGACTGGAGCGACTCCAATCGATAGCCAGCGTAAGGGAAAAGCGACAAGTCTAGCAATTTTTTCGGGACTGCTCAATCCAAGGCGCTTGGGAACTAATTCGCCAATGACCAGGGAGAGATAGGTGATGCTTAAAACGACGAGAGTTAGCGCGATCGCTTGACTTTGAGCCGCGAGAAAGGGAACGTGCTGCAACAAAGTTGCTAGGCGTTCTGCCAGATTCGCTCCCCCATAAGCACCTGCAAAGATCCCGATTAAGGTAATGCCAATCTGGACGGTAGAGAGAATTTGATTGGGTTCGTTGGCAAGTTCTAGCGCTACTCTAGCTTGTTGGTCTCCTTGGGCGCTGAGTTGTTCTAAACGAATTTTACGAGCAGAGACAACCGCGATTTCGGACAAGGCAAAAAGACCGTTGAGGACGATTAACAGAAGAATAACTAAGATTTCGCTGGCGACAGAGAACATAAATTGAATGGATTAGTTGCCCTACCTGTTGTCTGGGATAGGCAAATGCTTTTTAGGATCTAGTGTTAGACACACATCATCATAGATCATCGCTTGCTAATCGTTAGTTACTTTAACTGCACCCTGCTAAGATTGGCTCGTAGGAATTTTCTGAACGCCCGTTTCGCTATCTGACAGCGATTGCCAAAACTTAAGAATTTGTTGGCCGACTAACTGAGGATGATAGTAATGGAAAAAGTGATGTCCGTGGGGACATTCCCAGATGCGATCGCCTTCTTTGAGCCAAGCGTTCCATCCTTGCAAAGCACTGGGATCGACAATCGGATCGTCGTTACTTCCACACGCGAGCAAGGGAACGGATACGCCGC
>CAYTUO010000194.1:0-8385 GCA_964441015.1 uncultured Pleurocapsa sp. | reverse complement strand
GGGTAGCGCGGGACAAAGCACAAAACAAAGTACGCTCTCTCCAAGAACGCTACCAGAATAAGCTTCAGGAACTCAATTATCTTAAGATTATTCGCCCAGGGCGAGTGTCCTATCTAGGAACAGCATTGGTTTGTCCTGCCCTCGTCGAAGTGGCTAGTCCTGGGATGCGAAACGATCCAGAAGTAGAAGCCTTTGCCATGCAGTATGTAATGGACTACGAACGTGCGCGAGGTTGGATGCCAGAGGATGTCAGTCAAAAACAGGATGGAAGTGGCTTCGATATTCGCAGCGTCGGCCCCGAAGATCCAGTTACTCAAATCGCTCCCGTGCGCCGCATTGAGGTGAAAGGACGCGCCTTCTCAAATGAGGAAATTTCGTTAACCGCCAATGAATGGCGCAAGGCACAGCAGTTAGGCGAGTCGTATTGGCTATACGTGGTTTGGGGTACAAAGACAGAGAGTCCGCAGTTATTAAAGATTCAAAATCCTGCCTGCGTACTTGCCGCACAAGCGAAGGAGATTAAGCAGGTGACGAGGTATTTAGTGGGGGCTGAGGCATTGCAAGAGAATACAATTAAAAATGAGGAATAAGTTTAATCGCTAAAAAAATGAATTCTAAATTAGTTGACTCTTTAGCACAAATTATTCAGTCTCTTTCAGAAGAAGAGCAAAAACTTTTAGAAGAAAAAATGAAAACAAAATCGGCTCAAAAAGCTACCCAATCTCAACCTTTACAAATTCAAGAAAAACCTTTTTATGAGACAGCTACAGCAGAAGAATGGATCGCAGCTTTGCGGGAATGGTCGGAAAGTCACAGTCGCGATACGCCGCTTTTATCGGATGAAGCCGTTAGTCGCCGAGGAATTTATGAGGAAATTTAAGGCGTGACTTTTCTGATTGATACGAATATTGTGCTTCGCCTAGCGCAACCAGGACATCCCATGCGTGCCGATGCGTTATCATCCCTTTCTGCTTTGAGACGGCAAGGAGAAAATCTCTATCTCGCTTCCCAAAATTTAATTGAGTTTTGGCGCACTTGTACTCGTCCGATTGACAGAAATGGATTAGGGATGACAATAGCAGAATCTGAAGTGGAATTAATGCGACTAGAAAACATTTTTCCCATTTTACCCGACAATCCTGAGATTTATCCTCAATGGCGCAGACTCGTTATTACTTACGGGGTTATGGGTGTTAACGTTCACGATGCGCGACTGGTAGCAGTAATGCTAGTTCATGATTGACTCACATTTTAACTTTCAATACTAGCGATTTTGTTCGCTACACGGAAATTACGGCTGTCCATCCTACTGCAATAGCTCTTTAAATTTTAACAGAATCAATTCTCATGAATAATGACCGTCGCTTGATTGAAGATTTTATAAAATTACCAATCAATCTTTGCATCATTCAGAGTTCAGAATTCAAAATTCCTTTGGCGATCGCGGCTAACTGCAAATAACTTGGATAAGTTCCCTCAGCTTTAATGCGTTTGATTTCTAGATCGGGAATAGTGAGATTTTGCTTAGCAGCGACAGCTTTGACAATATCGCCGCGATCAATAATGCCAGCAACCGCACCCGCCGGAGAAAGCACCGTAATCCGCCTATCCTCCATCTGTTCTAACCGATTGATGATTTCTACCAACGGAGTCTTTTCTTCTACGGAAGGAATTTCTGTCAAAGGATTGGCCAGATCGACTAAAGTTTTGCTGTCCCATTCACCGCGTTCTATGGAATGCAAATCTTTCACTCGCACCAAACCGCGATAGCGCCCGTCAGAAGCTGCATAATAAATCCCAGGAGAACTTATGTCTGAAAGAATATATTCCTCGGCAAAATTTCTCAGGGTTAGATTAGCATCAACTACCCGAAACTCACGAGTCATGGCATCGGCGGCAACTAAACTGAGCAAACTTTCCTGTAATCGCGTCAGGCGATCGTAAGCGTTAGCATTGCGTAAGACAAACCAACCAATTAAAGCAATCCAAGCAGCGCTAAATTGTCCCGTAACCAAGACGAAAAACAAGCCACTTGCTATTCCTAAATAGCCCAATAATTTACCGCTACCAGAAGCCCAGCGCACACCAGCCAAGCGATCGCCTCTAATCTTCCAGACAATGGCTTTTAAAACTTGTCCTCCATCTAGAGGTAATCCGGGAATGAGATTAAATAAAGCCAACACCAAGTTAATTCTCGCTAAATCTGAGGTCAAAAATCCTAAAAGACTAGACTCGCTGAAAAATTGAGTCAGGATAAGAAAGAGCAAAAACAGCACGAAACTCACAATTGGGCCCGCGATCGCCACTAAGAAAGCTTCACCAGGCGTTTTTGATTCTCGATCTATCGAAGCAATTCCGCCGAAAAGAAACAAGGTGATTGAGTTAACGGAGATTCCCTGAGAACGTGCTACCAGACTGTGACCCAACTCGTGCAACAGCACCGAAGCAAACAGCAACAGCGCCATTATCAGTCCGGTAATCCAGCCGACTAACGGCGTACCGCTAGACAAGCCGCTAGCATTTAGATCCCCTGCATTGATAAAGGTAACAAAAGCTAAGATTAAAAACCACGAGGAATCTATATATAAGGGAATGCCAAATAAAGAGCCAATACGCCAATTAGTCATTTGATGAAAGGTTTTTGGATTCTTCCGATTTTGGATTTTTCACCCTTACAACGGGGGTAGGGGGATCAGATTTTGGATTGATTGAGTCACCAATCACCAGTCACCAGTCACCAGTCACTAATCACCAGTCACCAGTCACTAATCACCAATCTCAACTCAATTGAAAGACAAAAGTCACCTTATCTCCCTTGCCCAAGCTAACGCGATCACCACTTCGCAGTTTGTGACGGTTTCCTTGTGATAGGGGCGTATGGTTGATATAAGTTCCGTTAGAACTGCCCGTATCTTCTATGTAGAAAGTATCTCCCTCTACGCGAATATCTGCATGAATTCGAGAAACAATTTCGGAATCTGGAAAACCAGAGACATCGATATCGGGAGGAATCTGTTCGTTAGGCTTGCCAATATGGATCACCGACACTGAATAGGGGAGTTCGATACGAGTTTGTGTTTGCACATGAAACAAACTAGCGGTTTGGATTTGTAATCTTGTAGGAGCGCTACCGCTAGCAGAAGATGAGGGAGAGGGAGAAGGAGGCGGAGAGGGAGAAGGAGAGTAAGAGGGAGAGTAAGAGGGAGAGGGAGAAGGAGAAGGAGGCGGAGAAACGAGCTTAGGGCTTGATTTTGCTGGAGTCATTGGCTGGCTAGGCAGATCTGGCAGTCTGAGCGGGCCCGAATCGAGTCCTGATTCTTGGGTGAGTGAAACAGGAAGATGGGGAGATGGTGGTGGAGAACTGGGTTCTGGTGGTGAAGATACCGCGACAGATCGCTTAGGCGAACTCGGAGGCATAGATTGAACCGTCGGTGCAACCATAATTTCCTCCTCCTCAATTTCTTTAGCTGCACCTTTGCCAGGAGTGATGATTGTCTCTGACATATCATCCAAGTCATTCGCCATCTCTGGTTTCAAGTTAAAACCACACTGACCGCAAAACGTCGCGTCTGTTTGCACGGGAGTGCCACAATTAGGACAGTTAGTCGTTGTGGGCAAAGGCGTGTAACAAGCTTCGCATTGAATCGCTTCGTCAGGATTTTGGTGATTGCAATGAGGGCAGACAATCATAGGCATTAGTCATTGGGAATGAGGAATGAGGAATGGGGAATGGGGAATTGGTCTACTGATAACTGATAACTGATAACTGATAACTGGTCACTGGTCACTGGTCACTGAATCTAGTTCTGCTCCGGCGGCTCGATCGAGTAACCACCACAGTTCTCCTTGAGGTTGGATTAATCGAGAAGGATAGCTAATCTCGTCTCCTGAAGGAGCAAAGACTTGTGCCAAAGCGGGACGTTTGCTTTCGCCAGCCACGAGAAAGATAACGCAACGAGCTTGGTTAATTAGAGGAGCAGTAAAGGTTAGGCGAGGTTGACCGTCTTTATTCCCGACTGTTACTTGGCGATCGCTCGCCTTGAGCGCCTCCGTGTGAGGAAACAAGGATGCGGTGTGTCCGTCATCTCCCATGCCTAATAACACGATATCAAAAACTGGAAGTTTTCCAACAGACAGGCCAAACGATTGCTGCAAGTGAGTTTCATAAGTTTTGGCATCGACAACCGGATTGCCTGCGCCTGTAGGCATGGGATGAATGTTAGCGGCGGGAATGTTAACGCGATCAAGCCAAGCTTGACGAGCCATTTGCTGGTTGCTGTCGGGATGATCTGCCGGAACATAGCGTTCGTCACCCCAGAAGATTTGAATTTTTTCCCAAGCTAAAGGTTGATTCGCCAGTTCCTCGTACAAGGGTTTTGGGGTACTGCCTCCTGAGAGGGCGATCGCACATTGTCCTCTCTCGTCAATCGCAGTCTGAATTTTTTCTAAGACCAGCCTCAGCGATCGCGCTACGAGTGCTTGTTTATCGGGTAAAATCTCAACCAATTTCTTCATCCGTCTTCCCTTGTCTGGCGAGCTTATCCTCTAAGAATATGAGTTAAATTGCCAATTTAACTTCAAAAAAACTTTACATCTAATAAGCTCAAGTTTACCTATATTATATTGGAGTGCTATTGGCAAAAACTTTGTGCCCTACTTTTGTCAAGGCTTAGCCGATTTATTAATACTTCTCACTCGCCCTCTCTATTTTTACGCCAGTCATCCCCATAATAGTTTAGACTGCATGGTCACGATCCCTAATTTTTAACTAATTGATCACGAAAGCAATGAATAGCTCGACATTTACGTCTCTATCGCTCAAGCTGATTGGAGTAATCTTTATCCTCTCCTCCTTACTTGACTACATTACTCTAGCCATCCCCTTCAACTGGCAGAGTCCTCAATGGCAAATTGGCTTTGTTACCAGTCTTGTTGATCGCGGCATCGTTCCCTTGGTGGGCATCTCTGTGATCTTGATAGCCTACTGGGTGGATAGCAATAGTGGCAGTCCGTCAACGGGAGCGGGTTTAAAATTGCCCGTGTTTGCTCTGGCGACTCTTCTCGGATTATTGTTTTTATTGTTAGTCCCCGTCCACTTGAACAATCTCAATCAAGCTAAAGCGACGGTATTAGAGCAGATTAAACAGGGTGCTGGTCAGGGAGAAGAGCAAATCCAAGCTTTTTTGAATCAAATTAACACCCTTTCTCAAAATCCTCAACTGCTCGATCGAGAAATTCAACAACGCGCTCAAGTCATCGCAACGGGTCAATTTCAAGGAAGGCCCATTCCTCCTCAACAGCTTGACGCACTGCGCCAGCAAAGGGAGCAGCTTCAACAATTGAGGGATTTATCCAAAAAACCCTCAGAGTTTAAGCAAAGATTAGAGCAAATCAAGAGCCAACTGCAAACACAATTGCTCGATCGACAGCGCGGTGCTGAAAACCAAGCTAAAGGCGAGGCTCTCAAGCAAGGGTTACGAATTGGGTTGAGTAGTTTAATGCTCGCGATCGCTTACAGTGCAGTTGGTTGGCTCGGTTTTAAGAACTTGGGAGTCTCAAAATCCAATCGCTCTAGAGTTTAACAAGCTCCGTCGTACTCCCGCGCCAAGTCGGTAGCGGGATTTTTTGTATCTGTTAGCTCGAAGCCGCTTAAACTAAATAGAGTTTGGGAAGAATGTCAATGCTTGCAACAATTCTTTGCAAGTCTTAGAAATAGTAAATATACTAATAACTATTGAGCGATTGTTATTAATGTTTCGCTCCTAGCTATAAAAGCAGTCAAGTTAAGCACTAGATATCCTTAATATATGGAGAGTCTGCACTCTGTGCTACAACGCCTCAAGCAGGATTTAAAGAACGATCTCATCGCAGGTCTTCTAGTCGTGATTCCCCTGGCTACGACTATTTGGTTAACTATTACCGTAGCGAGTTGGGTTGTCGATTTCCTGACTCAGATTCCCAAACAGCTAAATCCCTTCGACAGTCTTGACCCGATTCTGACCAACCTACTGAATCTAACAGTTGGATTAACCGTCCCTCTGACGTGCATTTTGCTGATTGGCTTAATGGCACGCAATATTGTAGGACGATGGTTACTAGACGTGGGCGAACAAATCTTACAATCGATTCCCCTAGCGGGGTCAGTGTATAAAACGCTACAGCAAATCTTAGAAACCTTGTTTAAAGATTCCAAAAGCAAGTTTCGCCGCGTAGTAATGGTAGAATATCCTCGTCAGGGGGTCTGGAGTATTGGTTTTGTCACTGGGACGGTTAGTCCTCAAGTTCAATCTCATTTCTCTAAACCAGTACTGAGCGTCTTTATTCCAACAACGCCAAATCCAACTACTGGTTGGTATGCTATCGTTCCAGAAGATGAAGCCATTACCCTTTCCTTATCTAGCGAAGATGCTTTTAAAATCCTAATTTCTGGTGGAATTGTCAGTCCTGATGCTCCTCCGTCTCTAGTTCCACTTCCTCTGCCCACACCCTACAAAACAATGCCTTTAGAGCCTTCCTTATCTGAAAACCAACACCTACCTATCTCTGATTAGTCATTGGTAACTGGTGAGAAGGTGATTGGTGATTGGTGAGAAGGTGATTAGTGATTGGTGATTGGTGATTGGTGATTGGTGATTGGTGATTGGGAGCAGAGAAAAAATCAATCCAAAATCCTTTCATCCAAAATCCAAAATCAAAAAACTGATAACTGATAACTGATAACTGATAACTGGTAACTGGTAACTGATAACTGATAAGTCCCCATTCTCGTAACTAAAATATGCCTCCTCGTTTACAACCTCGTCGCGTTGCCCGCGAAATAGCACTTTTAGGTCTCAGTCAAATTAAAGCATCTGCCGAAAAACTCGAACAACAAGAATTAAACGATTTAATCTTAGCTGCGATTAGAACTCTGATAGGTGAAATTCAGGAAACGCTAGAAACGGCTGCGGCTGAAGTCACGCGCGGAAACGAACAAATTTTAAAGAGTGAAACTCGCGCTACCAGTGTCGAAAGCGCTAAGACAATGGTTAAAGAAGCGATCGCCCTGACGCAAACGGCAATTAATCGCTTAGCTATTGCAGTAGAGTTGCCAGAATTAATTCAACTCTCCAGTCAATATGAAGTTCGCGAATACGCATTGGAATTAATTGGGACAGTTAATCGCAGGTGTAAAGAGATCGATAACCAGATTGAATCGGCACTGGTTGAATGGCAGTTGAATCGTCTACCGAGAATCGATCGCGATATTTTGCGGATTGCTGTCGCAGAGATGTTATATCTCGATATTCCTCAAAAAGTTGCTATCAACGAAGCCGTGGAAATCGCCAAGCGCTACTCCGATGAAGATGGCTATCGTTTTATCAATGGCGTGCTGAGACGAGTGAGCGATCGCCTAAAAGCTGAGGCAAAGCAATCGATTTAATGCCAACAGTCGTTAAGATCGATCTACATAGAGTTTAAGCGATCGACAACTGCTGTTATGTTTAATTGGTTTCGCCGCCCATTTGGGGGTTCTCCTAAACCGGAAGAAGAACAAAAGCAAGCCCCAGAGCAAGTTCCACCAGAGCAAACGCCTCAACCCACCGAAACCGAATCGGCTGAGGAACAAGTAGGTTCGACTCAAGATGAGTATCTCAACTGGGCAAAAACCGCTTTTCAGAATATACAGAAGCGAAAAGTCCAAGAAACCGAGGAACCCACCGCATCAACCGAAGCCATTGCCGAGGCCGAGCCTCAATTAGAGCAAGAAGGCGAAACCGTTGAATTGCACGAAGAAACCATAGCGCCTGTTACTACAAGTCCAACGCCAGCAGTTGCAGCAGAAGAAACGTCTACGCCTGCTTGGATGCGAAAATCGGACAGGCTAGAAATTCTCAAAGAAACGGCAATTGAAACGCCAGCACCAGAAGCGAAACGAACCCCACTTGTTCCCTCGCTAGATCGAGATCAAAAAGCGGATTTGAAGTTTGACGAAGAGTTTGTCTGGTCGGCTAAAGTTTTAGCGGCTCAAGGACGCAAACCGGAAGACGTTTCGGAAGAAGAGATTAACTGGCTCGCACGCCTGCGTCAAGGACTGGGTAAAACCCGCCGCAATTTAGTCAATCAACTCAAAGCGATCGTCGGTCAAGGCCCGCTCAATCAGGATGCGGTAATGGAAATTGAGGCGTTGCTGCTGCAAGCGGATGTCGGCATTGAAGCTACTGACTATATTATCAGCACGCTACAGAATAAGTTGCGAGAAGAAGCTTTACCGCCCGATCGCGCGATCGATTATCTTAAAGGGATTCTGCGGGAGATACTAGACCGTCCTTTAGAAAATTTTCATAATTCTGCTTTTGTCCCCGAAAAAGATATCCTCAATATCTGGCTGCTGACAGGCGTTAA
>CAYTUO010000193.1:4801-8449 GCA_964441015.1 uncultured Pleurocapsa sp. | reverse complement strand
CTGTTTTTATCGCTATGGGAAAACCAGCTTGGTGGTTTCAATTAGGAGTTTTGAAGATGATGCTGAATTTACTCGGTTTTGGTATCGCCTATCAGTGGGGAATTATTGCTGTAACTTGGGCTTATACTTTACGTCTCTATATTGCTTTCCCGATAGGGCAATGGGCAATTAGCAAATTAATTAAAATTTCTTGGAATAAATACTTGAGACAATTCATTATTCCTTTGCTTAGTTCTCTAGTTATGATTATTACCATTCTAACCGCTAAGATAATTTTACATCAACTTATTACTTCGGTATTCATCACCATTTTAATTAGTGCGATCGCGGGAGCTACTACTTACGGAATTGCTGTTTATTTACTAGCTCCTAAGATTATTCAACAACTCTTAGAATTTACCAAATTAGCAACTTATAGTACCCCAAAATAACATCTTTATTAGTCATGAATCAAACACCTTTTTTTCAATCGTTATCCCTATCTATAATCGTCCTAAAAAACTCAAAAGCTGTCTTGCAGTGATCGCTAATTTTAAAGTATTTTTAGTCGAAGTAGATTTTGCTTTAAACAATTGCAATTAATTTTACAAGAGGGAAATAATCTATGGGCTTAGGATTCCAGATATCTGAAATTAAAATGATTAGTCTTTCTCGTCACCGTCAGATGCTTTTATCTCGTATAAAGATGAAGGTACTTCTTAGCTTTCCTGAGAAACTTAAAAAAGTTTTTTTCTATGGAAGAACTTGCTACTGCCCAGTTTGTGAAAGTCATATTCGTAAATTTGAACCCTTTGGGCACAGAGCTAAGTCATGGTGTCCAGTCTGCACTTCAATGAAATGGCAGAGACTAGGTTGGCTATTCCTACAACGCCACACTAATCTTTTTGATGAAATGCCCAAAAAGATGCTACATATAGCACCTGAAGTAGCATTCGAGCCGAGATTAAAACGAATTACTAATCTTGACTATGTAACAGGGGATCTGCTTGATCCAAATGTCATGGTTAAGATGGATATCACAAACATTCCTTTTCCAGATCGTTCATTTGATGCGATCTTCTGTAGCCATGTTATGGAACATGTTCCGAATGACAGAAAAGCACTCGATGAGTTTTTCCGTGTTCTTACTTCCAATGGCTGGGCGATATTTATAGTGCCTATTCGCATGAATAAACTCACTGATGAGGCTCCAGAAATAACCGATCCCAAAGAGCGAGAAAGACGCTTTGGACAGCACGATCACGTCCGATTTTATGGATGGGATTTTAAGGAGCGCTTGAAGGAATCAGGGTTTCGAGTAACCATAGTTCGCAGAGATGATCTCATTGACGCAAATCAGTTTGAGTATATGGGAATTAGCGAGAAGGAAGTCTTATTTTATTGCCAAAAAATTTAGAAACAAAAGCTTAATCTTTCTCATTATTAAATAATTTAAAAGCAAAATTGTTAATTTAATTGGTAAATACTTATAATGACATTTAAACCCTTCTTTTCAATTATTATTCCTACTTATAATCGCCCTGAGAAGCTGAAAGATTGTTTAGAAGCGATCGCGCAGCTAGACTATCCCCGTGATTGTTTTGAAGTAGTTATTGTCGATGATGGCAGTTCTCAGCTACTTAATGATCTTATTACCCCCTTCCAAAATCGATTAACCATTCAACTCATTCGACAGGAAAATGCGGGGCCGGCAACAGCTAGAAATACGGGTGCTAAATATGCCAAAGGAGAATTTCTTGCTTTTACTGACGATGACTGTCAACCAATGGCTAATTGGCTACAAGCATTTGCACAGAAATTTGAAGAGTTTCCTGAGAGTTTGCTAGGGGGATATACCATCAATCAACTGACTGATAATCCCTATTCAGAAGCTAGTCAGCTTTTAATTGATTATATTTATTCCTATTACAATACTAATCGCGATCACGCTAGTTTTTTTGCTTCTAATAATTTTGCTTTAGCAAAAACCCTATTCGATAAATTGGGAGGATTTGACGTAACTTTTCCCCTTGCTGCTGCGGAAGATCGAGAATTTTGCGATCGCTGTAGTTCTTATGGATATCCTTTAATTTATGTTCCTGAAGCTCGTATCTATCATTCTCATTGTTTGCATAGTTTATCTTTCTGGCGACAACATTTTAACTATGGTCGAGGCGCATTTCAATTCCATCAAATGCGAGCTAAAAAATCCCTAGAGAGAATAAAAGTTGAACCTTTCGCCTTTTATATAAACTTGGTAATTTATCCCCTATTGAGAAAACAATCAAAGCTTGAAGGACTATTTTTATCAGGTTTATTTTGTTTATCCCAAGTAGCTAATCTTACAGGCTTTTTTTGGGAATCCTACCGTAACCGTGATTTTTTGAGCTTCAACAATTAGTTTGCTCGGACGACCAGCTTTTTTCTTGTGCTTTTCTTGTACTTTTACCAATACCAACCGTACCATCAACCGAAAAGTTTGACGTTTAACTCCACTAAGTCGTTTAAATTCTCTTGAGGAAAGTTGACGAGCTTGCCAATATTTCAGGCTTGATTAAGTGAAAGAGTAAATTTTTTACTATACCATAAAAACTTTTGCAAGAGTTCTATTTTTTTTTTGCTTGCATCGGGAAAAATGGATAAAGTCGAGCTAAGGAAGCACTAAAGTCCTGATCTTGCCCAACTCTGGGGCGATCGCGGCATAAGCATAAACATAATTTCGCACTCCTTGCTTAGCCACTTTTTGTATATTGTAAATTAGAGAAATATTAAACTAATCCTAAATTAGTCGAACGAGCATGGCATTGTACCCTAAAATATGCTCAGCAAAAAAGCTTTTCAAGTAATTTAAGTTTTTACGCTTCAAATTCAGATTTAATGCCAACCGATTCGTTGCATTGTACATTGCAACCCGAACAATAAACTTTATCTGGGTATCTTTATGACTTTTGTTGCAAACAATAATTCAATAGGCGCTTTAGAATCATTCGAGCGACAACTCGATCCCCTAAAAATTGCGACAGGTGTCTATATCACCGTCCACGGTCATTTCTATCAACCTCCTCGCGAAAACCCTTATCTAGATACTATCGAACGACAGCCAAGTGCCTACCCCTTCCACAACTGGAACGAACGGATTCACTATGAATGTTATCGCCCCAATGCCTTTGCTAGAATCCTCAACGATCGCGGCGAAGTGGTGGGGATCGTTAACAATTTTGAATATGTGAGTTTCAATATCGGGGCGACTCTGATGTCTTGGTTAGAAACTTATGACATTGAAGTCTATCAACGCATTATCGAAGGCGATCGCCAAAGTCGGGATCGTCTTAACGGACATGGGAACGCGATCGCGCAAGTTTACAACCACATCATCCTGCCACTGGCCAATCGACGGGATAAATATACCCAGATCCGTTGGGGCAAAGAAGACTTTCGCAAGCGCTTCGGACGCGATCCCGAAGGAATGTGGCTGGCAGAAACGGCCGTCGATCGCGCCACCCTAGAAGTCTTAATTGATCAAGGAATTCGCTTTATCATCCTGGCACCTTCTCAAGCCGAACGCTGTCGTCCCTTCCCCAGCGAAGGCGATCCCGAACCCGAATGGCACGAAGTTGGCGGAGGGCAAATCGATCCCACCCGCCCCTATCGCTGTTTTATCGATGACGG
>CAYTUO010000193.1:0-4791 GCA_964441015.1 uncultured Pleurocapsa sp. | reverse complement strand
GACGGCCCCATTTCCGGCGATATGGGGTTTGATGACGTATTGCAAAGTTCTGATTGTTTTGCGAGACGCATTGGAGGGGCAATTAGGGGCGATCGCCGCCAGTCTCAATTAATTAGCGTTGCCACTGACGGGGAAACCTTCGGACATCACAAAAAAGGCACGGAAAAATGCATTGCCTATGCCTGTGCCGTCGAGTTTCCCAGACGAGGCTGGACGGTAACTAACTTCGCTCATTATCTCAGTATTAATCCGCCAACTTGGGAAGTCATCCTTAAACCCGTTACCGCCTGGAGTTGCTCTCATGGAGTCGATCGCTGGCAAGATGACTGCGGCTGCGGTGGCGGCGGAGAATGGCACCAGCAATGGCGGCGGCCCTTACGAAATGCCTTAGATTGGTTGCGAGACGAGTTAATTAAGGTCTATGAAGAGGCGGGAAGCAAGTTTTTCCGAGATCCCTGGTTGGCAAGAGATGAATATATTCAAGTTATCCTAGACCGTTCTGTCGATCGAGTCGAAGAGTTTCTGGGCCATCACCAAAACCATCCACTCTCGGTTGCTGAAAAGATCGACGCTTTGCGCCTGTTGGAAATGCAACGCCATGCCTTGCTAATGTACACCAGTTGCGGTTGGTTTTTTGAGGAACTCTCTCGTCCCGAAGGCGTACAGATCCTCCGCTATGCCGCCCGTGCCCTAGAATTAGCGGGAGAAGTCGCTGGAGTCCACCTAGAAGAAGAATTTGTCCGTCGCTTGGCATCAGCCCCCAGTAATCTAGATCGTTACAAAGATGGGACAGAAGTTTATCTCCAACTGGTTCTATCAGCGCAAGTTAGCTTGAAGCAGGTAGCGGCACATTATGCCATTAGTTCTCTGTTTACCAACTATCCAGAGCAACAGCGAGTCTACTGCTATGATGCCCAACAGCTAGATTACCAGAAACAATACATGGGGGCACTGACGCTGGCAGTGGGACAGGTGCGCCTCGTCTCGGAAATTACCTGGGAAGAACGTCATTTCGTCTTTGCTGTCTTGCACTTGGGGGGATGGGATTTCCACTGCTGCATTCAACTGTTTTCGGGACGGCTTGCCTATACCCAACTCAAAGATCGGTTATTCGAGACGCTCAAACAAGCCAGTGCTGCCCAGGCAATTCTAACGATGAGCGAGTTATTTGACGATCGCTCCTTTAGTTTGCAACACCTGTTCGCTGAAGAACGACATCGGATCATGCAGCAGTTGACGGCAAATACCAAGAAGCACCTCGATCAGCTTTACACCCAAGTTTATCGGGACAACTACAGCATCCTGATGGCTTTTCAGCGCGACGAGTTGCCCGTACCTGTCGAGTTGCAAGTAGCAGCAGAAATTGCCTTATCGCACCGTTGTTCGGCGGCGATAACGGTTTTGGAACAATCGGCTGACGATCCCCAAGCGATGGCCAATCATCTGACCGACTTAGCCGCGATCGCCACAGAAGCGGAACGCTTGCGCTGTCAGCTTAACATCCCAGAAGCCAGAAAAACCCTAGAACAACTGACCCTTCGTTTTCTCTGGCAACTCTTGCACGAGAACGATCCTGCCACGCTAGAAGCCGATATCCAACAGTTAGTCCAGCTAATTAAGGTAGGAAAGCAGTTGCACGTCGGCCTATCTCTCGATCGCACTCAGGAACTCTACTACCAGTGCTTGTACGAGCAAATCGTGCCCAATTGTTTCCAAGGGAAGCTACAGGGACAAGAAAACGATTATGCTGCCTGTCGTTGGACTGCCTCACAACTTTGTCCTCTCTTAGGGTTGGGTGAAGAATTAGGAGTAGATGTCAGTCCTTGGTTGTAAGCTGTTGAGCATGATAAGTGGGGTGGGGCATGCCCACCCAACCTGGACTTTACACCTTAAACTTCTCCGTAATTCGTTTCATGGCCTCTTCCACATTCTCCCGACTGTTAAATGCTGAAATGCGGAAATAGCCTTCGCCTGCGGCACCAAAACCAGAACCAGGGGTTCCTACTACATGGCAAGTATGCAGCAATTTATCAAAGAAATCCCAACTCGACAACCCATTGGGCGTTTTCACCCAGACATAGGGCGCATTTATGCCACCATATACTGCTAATCCCGCTTCTCGGAGGCGATCGCAAATAATCTTGGCATTTTCCAGATAAAAACTCACCAGCGCTTTAGTTTGTGCTTGTCCTGCCTCAGAGTAAACTGCCTCGGCTCCCCGTTGTACGATATAGGAGACTCCATTAAACTTGGTAGACTGGCGGCGATTCCAAAGTTTCCACAGTTCTACATCGGAACCATCGGCAGCTTTTGCTGTCAGAGTCTTGGGTACAACGGTTAACGCACAACGAGTTCCCGTGAAACCAGCATTCTTAGAGAAAGAACGAAACTCGATCGCGCAATCTCTTGCCCCTTCAATCTCATAGATCGAGTGAGGAAGGTCTGGGTTAGTAATAAACGCCTCGTAAGCTGCATCGAAGAAAATGATCGAATCATTGGCTCTAGCATAATCCACCCATGCTTTCAGGTGTTCTTTTGTGGCGGTTGCTCCCGTGGGATTATTGGGAAAGCAGAGATAGATTAAATCGACTTTTTGAGCAGGAATCTCGGCAGTAAAGTTGTTTTCTGCGGTAATAGGCAAATAGACAAAGCCTTCATATTCCCCTTTCTCGTTTACTTCTCCGGTATGTCCTGCCATGACGTTAGTATCCACATACACTGGATAAACGGGGTCAGTGACAGCAATAACGTTGTTGTTGCCAAAGATGTCGAGAATGTTGCCCGTATCGCATTTAGAGCCATCAGAGATAAAGATTTCATCGGCCTCAATCTGACATCCCCGCACTTGGAAGTCGTATTGGGCAATTTTTTCTCGCAACCAGGGATAGCCTTGTTCTGGCCCGTAACCTTTGAAGGTAGCGCGATCGCCCATTTCTTCGACAGCTTTAATCATCGCCTGACGACAAGCTTCTGGTAAGGGTTCGGTAACGTCGCCAATCCCCAGTCGAATAATCTTGGCATCAGGATTTGCCTGGGCGAAGGCATTGACTCGTCGCGCAATTTCGGGAAATAAGTATCCTGCTTTAAGTTTGAGGTAGTTATCGTTAATCGTTGCCATAAATATACTCAAAAAATTTAGAGAGGTTCAGCTTTTTCGACTGAACGATTGTGAATTCCTAGAGTCAGTTTCAATGACCGACCTAATTTGGAAGCTTTCACGGCTTGCCGATAGACTGAGTAATTTGTCGGGAGCTTTACTTTTTCTCCATTTTGCTGGTAAGAAAGATGATATTTGACTGTTCGCAACAGTTCTGGACGGCTATGTTGCTCGGAGGGTCTGGCTCGTTGAGAGATTTCATCGAGAGTCGGACGTGGCGGTAAGGGCGGCCACCATAAGCCTTTCTCATCCATGTACCCCACTGCCCCAGAAGGTTTTTGTCCGTTCAGGTTGAGAGCCTCTCTAGAAGCGAACGTTTCTGAGCGTGGTAACTTCTCGTTTTGGCTAAGGAAATATTGGACGTGCCAGGTATAATTGGTTAGGGCAGTTGCTTCATATTTAGAGAGGGTAAGCTGCTGACAACCTGCACCCGCCGTAGACAAAACTAAGCCAATCAACAGGTAACTAATCGGGTTTTTCCAGCACCAACGAGAAGTTTTTCTTGTGCGCTCGCCATTGTCACAATTTTTCAAATTTTAAATGATGCCCTCCAACTGTCATGTCGCTTCGCTCCAATTCAAAATTCAAAATTTTGAATTGTTTCGGTCACCCTAGCTCCTCATGTCTATAATGATACAATGATTGCCCTACCTCACCCTATCGTTGCCCATGTCCGTCGCCTCCAATAGAACCTCACCCACTATCGAGTCAACCGAACTTCAAAAAGACTCAACAGTGGAGTTGAATCCGTCTGTGTGCCCCGACTCTTCTTCTACTCAGAGTTCTGAGTCAAATCCCCCTTTTTTTCAAGCGATCGGCACCATCTACGGCTCTCCCGATCGAGACGAGACGGGAAGATTCTTTCTTCGCTTTGGCACTCAGCGTTATGGCTTATTCATCCCTCGCCATCGCTATGTCCCCTGGCTCAAGCAAATCGAACATTCCCAAGACTCGCCACTATTTTTGAGAGTTTATCCTAAATGCTTAATTATCCCTCGACAGCCTCAGCAGATTTACTTTGAAGTGATATTTTGGGCAGACGAGAATCGTTGGGACGAGGCGGCTGGCCATTTTACCTTTCGTGGCGTGTGGCAGTTTGTGCCGCAGTTGAAAACGCCCGTAATTTCTGTTTACCGCAATCGTGATGCTCTTGACCCAAAAGAAAAATTCAAAGCTTCCCACTTGCCCGTTTTGATGCGACGAGAGGATGGGGTGAATCCCTTTCGTTTCAATCCTAAAATTTCAAAAGATCAATTACCCCCTCGGTGGTTTATTCAGGGGAACTTCAAATTTATCCCGAATCGCAATTGTTGGGGATGGGTTGAAGATCTTGACGCGCCGACCGAACAGATTCCTCGCTATCAAAAGCCAGTCAAAGCCGTACAAAGTCCTTCAGAAATATTCAACAAGAAAACTCCAAAACAATAGCAACACCCAAACACTATTCGCCGAGGCATTTCCTCTCTTAACAAATCCTATTGGGAGGGCACTAAACTATTGATCCTAGTGCTAGTATCGTTGACCAAGCGAACTCCGTATAAAATTGTATCCGTTTAGTGGGAGTATGAACACTCCAGATTCATTGGTGACAAGTTAAGGTTGTGTGCAATTTGTCAAGAACATGATGACAAAAT
>CAYTUO010000192.1:0-8467 GCA_964441015.1 uncultured Pleurocapsa sp. | reverse complement strand
CAAGAAAGGTGGCTTTGGTAGTCAGTAATCAGTAATCAGTTTATTTACTTTCAAGAACAGATTTCTTGCAAAAGTAGGTTGGTAGTAGGGACTTTAGTCCTCATTACGAACACACATAATAGACTCATGCAAGAGATCTAATAGTCTGATGAATTTCGATTCCTCTACTTGCCATTGCTTCTTCAAATAAGTGGGTTGGTAAAACTTGTTCGACAGGAAAAATTCCAGGTTTATGTAGTTTTCCTACTAAGACTAATTGAGCAACACTCCCCGTTCCATAACCAGCAGCAACTGCTGTATTGTCATGCACTAAAGTCGAACAATATTTGACTTTTATATTGTTTTTTTTGCCGCTTACTTCGGCTCGCATTGCTACTCCAATACCGCTAAAGCGATCGCTTACAGAAGTCATCAAATAACTGACGCGAGAAAAGAATTCAATTCCCTTTGGACTTTCAATCCAAGCAGAGGGAAAAACATGAGTAGTAATCCAAGTTAAATGATTATAAAAATCGGGAATTGAACCAAATTTTGTAATAACGTTTTTAACAGAAAAAGAGTCAGCAAAAGTATAGGTTTCTGGAACATCAAACCAATAAACGCCTGTTCTTCCATAGGGTTTTGGAAATTCTATAACTTCTCGTTTTGTATAAGGTAAAACTTTCTGCCATCGACCGTCAATCCAAGCTTCAAATGGTTGTTGCAGTCCTAAAAAAGTCGTTCGCATAACGGTGATTCCAGCACCGCCAGAACCGGCTACTACATAGCTAAGATGAATGGTTTCTGCTTCGTCGAGAGATTCAACGCCTCGACGAACCATACTATTAGAAATACCTGGAAAAACTCCCGTATTTAAAATAGCAGTAATACCGGCCGCAGCCGCTTCATCTCGATACTTGATTACTTTTTGATAGAAAGAACGGTGATCGCTGACATCAATATAATTAACGCCTTGTTCAATACAAGTTTTGAGAACTCGACCATCTCGATAATGAAAAGGGCCCGCACAATGAATGACTAAATGACAAGGCGCGATCACGTTTTTTAATCCTTGTAAATCGTCTAAATCTAAGGCAAGAAATTGTAGAGGTTTTTCTAACTCTTGCTTGTGTTTGCGTCCTGTTACAATGACTTCTGCATCCGTGTGGGTAGCTATATCTAAGGCCACACTACTACCAATTCTGCCGCTACCTCCAATAATTAAAACTTTTGTTGTCATTCTTTTACTTAATAAATAATTTTGAATATCATGAATGAAAGTCAAAACTTTGAGCAACTAGCAAAATTTATCCGTCAAAACTGTTAAAGCTTAACTTGATACTGAGGAAGAATTTTTTCGCTCGTCAAAACTCAACGAATTGTCGATCGCTAAAGAATTGCTTGCTTTAGACTGTGGCAAAACTTACCTATCGATTCTAACCCTTGTTCTGGGGTTCCTTCTGCTAGTCTCTTGACAAAAGCACTGCCAACAATAACTGCATCTGCACCCCATTGTTTGACTTGTAACGCTTGTTCGGGTGCGGAGATGCCAAAACCCACGCCGACGGGTTTATCCGTGACTTTGCGGATGGTAGAGACTAAATCTTGAACTCTCGTAGCGACTTGAGAACGCATTCCCGTTACGCCAGTCACGCTAACTAGATAAATAAATCCCTGGGACTGTTGCGCGATCGCCTGAATTCTTTCGATGGGACTAGTCGGCGCAATGAGTAACGTTACCTCAATTCCCATTTCTGCGGCTGGTTTTAATAAGTTTTGCGCTTCTTCGAGAGGTAAATCTGGGACGACTAACCCTTTAACGCCAGCATCTGCAATTTGCTTGAGAAAGTTGTCAATTCCTCGATAAAAAATCGGATTGTAATAAGTAAATAAAATAATCGGCGCTTCGATCTCTTTTCCAGCTTCTTTAACTAAATACAATACCTCCTCTAGCTTAACTCCCCGTTGTAATGCTCTCGTTGCTGCCGCTTGAATCACTGATCCATCTGCAAGGGGATCGGAGTAAGGAACGCCTAATTCAATGAGATCGGCACCTGATTGATCTAAAATCCGTAAGGCTTTAGCTGTAGTGTCTAGATCGGGATCGCCAGCAGTAATAAAGGGAATTAAGGCGCACTCAGCGCGATCGCGAAGGGATTTAAAGCGGTCGGAAACGGAGGTCATTTCGATGAAAGGATTTTGGATGAAAGGGTTTTCGATTTTACCCACAGATGAATCTGGGAATGGAAACTAAGAGAAAAAATTGTTTTTTTCCACGAATAAATTCGCTTGCTCGCAACCAATTTTATTCTCGGTCATTATCTTTGAGTAAAATTGCTTTAGGACTTCTTCTGAGCTTTGGCTTGTTTTTCTTGTTCGACTTCGGAGAGTAACTTTTCTAATTCTTCTGGTGTCATCTCCTCCAAACGCTTTTGCAAAACAGCGTCTTCATAATCTTTAAGCTGTTGGTTGTAAGTCATATTTTTCGTAAAAACTCGCAACAGATAAGTCAGCGTCCAACCGACTAACCCGCCTACCAACAACGCCTGACTCCAGATTCCGGCCGCTAGACTATCTAATCCAGCCGCCTGTAAAAATAGGTAGACAATTCCACCTGCCGCAAAAACGCCAATACTAATGGCTAGGACATCAATTCGTCGCATTAATTTGTCATCAAAAGTTTTTATCTAAAATTAAGCTTTCAGTACGCGGCGTTTGGGACGAAAATTTAAAAATGGACTCAACAACAACATTCCGGGGAAGAAAAAGAACATCAGAAAATACATAAATCCCCGTTCAAAAGAACCCGCCACATACCAACGACTATTGAGATAAAAATAAACTCCTCCAGGAATTATCAACAAATAAAGACCGCCTAAACTTAAATAAAGAAGAGCAATTAAGGTGGTTTCTGGAGTAAGCACGTTTTCTATCATTTGTCAATATTTAAATAGAAATAGGGCAAATCAGTTTTATTGTAACGCCTTGAGTAACGTCTCCCCAAAAAATTGCCAAAAAAATTGTTTAATTTGTGACTGAAGGCAAACCTATGCTAATGTAAATAATTGCTGACTCGTTATGGAGAATTTACTCCAAGCGATCGCGGGGGCGTGGCGGAATGGTAGACGCTACGGACTTAAAATCCGTTGAGCCTTATAAGCTCGTGAGGGTTCAAGTCCCTCTGCCCCCATCTAAAGTTTTGGCTCGAACAACCCAACCCTGCTGGCAGTTTTACCGAGTTTTGAATAAATTCTCTCGTTCGCGAATTGCCATTCCATGAGCCGGAAACGCTTCATAATCTGCTAACGTTTGCGTAGTTTTCTTCAGGCGATTAAATCCTTCTGGCGTGAGATAGGCAAGGGTCGATCGCTTGAGAAAGTCGAAGACAGAAACCGCAGAATAAGAACGCGCAAATCCTCCCGTTGGCAGGACTGCGTTGACTCCGATCGCGTAAGTTGCCATAGAAGAAGGCGTATAAGCTCCCAATAAAATCTCTCCGGCGTTTTCAATTTTTCCCACGAGACTAAAAGGATCTTCCACTAAAACCTCTAGGTGTTCTGGGGCGTACTCATTAATAAAATCAATAGATTCTTCTAGACTAGAAGTTAATAAAATACCGCCATAAGATGCCAATCCTTGCTCGCAAAATTCCCTACGCCAATCGGGAAGCTGCTTGAGATAGTCGGAAACATACTCGCTGGCTTTGAGCGCCACAGATTCGCTATGCGTCACCAACAAAGCAGCCGAATCGGAGCCGTGTTCTGCTTCAATTAAGAGATCGAGGGCAGCTAATTGGGGAGAGGTGGTTTCATCTGCCAAAACAATTGACTCGCTCGGCCCGGCGGGAAGTCCGACATCAACTGTCCCAAATAACAAGCGTTTAGCAGCCGCCCCATAAATGCTACAAGGGCCAATAATTTTATCGACTCTGGCAAGGGTTTCCGTTCCTAGCGCCATAGCCGCCAGCGCCTGAACGCCACCTAATTTATAGACTTCCTTAACCCCTGCCATCTGCGCGGCGACGAGAGAAACGGGTTCGACATTGCCTTGTTTATCGGGTGGCGTACAGACAAGAACTCGCTTCACACCAGCCACCCTCGCGGGGACAGCTAGCATCAGCATCATTGAGGGAAAAGCGCCTCTGCCTCTGGGAACGTATAAGCCAACGCTGGGAAGAGGCGTAATTTTTTCCCCGGCAAAGACTCCCCCATCAATCTGTGCCAATTGGATTTCCTCTGGCATCTGGTTTTGGTGAACGGCTTTGATGTTGGCAAAGGCTTGCTCGACGGCTTCTTTAACGTCCGGTTCAATTAATTGAGCAGCTTGGGCAAATTCTTCGTCAGTGACTTGGATATTTTCAACCGTTGCTCCAGCATAGTCAAATTTTCTGGCATATTCGATGACTCCAGCATTGCCCGCTTGCTTAATCCTGTCAATGACGGCTTGTGCAATGGGGAGCGCCTTATCAATATCTAACTCAGATCGCTTTTTGATGGCGGTGAGGTCTTCTGGGGTCATTTGTGCCAGTTTGCGAATCTGGATCGCCATAGATCTCCTCTAACTAAAAAATGGTATAGTCTAACATTTACTGAAAAATCGTGTTAATTTCCCATAGAAACTGTAGATTATAGTGAATGAATTTTTTAGAACATCCCTTTGAAGCTACTACTTTAGTCGATCTGCTGCGCTACAGGGCTATTTATCAGCCAAACGTGACTGCCTATACCTTTTTGCTGGACGGAGAGAAAGAGGAAGTTAGCCTTACCTATGAAGAACTCGATCGCAAGGCCAGGGCGATCGCTGTTTCTCTTCAATCCTTCTGTCCGTCAGGAGAACGCGCTCTGCTTATTTATCCCCCTGGTCTAGAGTATATTGTTGCATTTTTTGGCTGTTTGTATGCTGGAGTCATCGCCGTCCCTGCCTATCCTCCTAGACCGAATCGCTCCGCCACTCGCCTGCAAACCATCATAGCCGATGCTCAACCGAAAGCGGCTTTAACGACGGCATCTGTCTGGGTGACTTTAGAGCGACAGTCCAGCTATACGCCCCAATTGAAAAACTTGCCTTGGCTAGCCACCGATCGCTTAGACGATCATCTCGCTAAAAATTGGCAAGAAACGGCTTTGAGCGGGAGTAATCTGGCATTTCTTCAGTATACGTCAGGTTCTACAGCCGAACCCAAGGGTGTTGCGATCGCCCATCAAAATTTACTCCACAATCTCAGTTGGATCTATCGACGCTTCGAGCATTCATCCAACAGTCGGGGAGTCATTTGGTTACCTCTCTATCACGATATGGGTTTGATCGGTGGAGTGCTACAACCGCTCTATGGCGGATTTCCTGTAGTATTAATGTCGCCGCTCATGTTTTTACAAAGTCCCATTCGTTGGTTACAGGCGATTTCCCGCTATCGAGCGACTACCAGTGGGGGGCCTAATTTTGCCTACAATTTGGTCAGTCGCAAAGTTACGCCAGAACAACTCACCCATCTTGATTTAAGCAGTTGGGAAGTGGCTTTTAACGGTTCGGAAGCGATTAGCTACGAGATTTTAGAGCAATTCGCGGCTATTTTGCAACCGTGCGGCTTTCGTCGAGAAGCTTTCTATCCCTGCTATGGGATGGCAGAGGCTACCTTAATTGTCTCAGGCGGTCGAAAAACTGCGCCCATCGTCGCCAAAAAGGTCAAAGCAGAAGCTTTAGAAAAACATTATGTCGTTCCAGCTAGCAGTCAGGAAAACAACTGGCGAATTGTTGTTGGCTGTGGTCACAGTTTATCAGATCAAAAGGTGGTCGTCGTCAATCCCGAAACCTTGAGACAATGTGCCGCGAATGAAGTGGGCGAAATTTGGGTTTCTGGTGCTAGCGTAGCTAAAGGATACTGGAATCAACCCGAAGAAACCAAGCGGACTTTCTGCGCTTATCTGGCAGATCCCAACGAGGGCCCCTTTCTGCGGACTGGCGATTTGGGATTTCTTGAAGATGGGGAGTTATTTATCACGGGTCGTCTCAAAGATATTATCATCATCAACGGTCGCAATTATTACCCTCAAGATCTCGAATGGACGGTAGAACAAAGTCATTCTTCGATCAGGCCTAATTGTGCGGCAGCATTTTCTGCGGAAATTAAGAATGAGGAAAGATTAATTATTTTGGCAGAGATAGAGCGAAGTTATCGCAAGCGCCGAATGGAGGCAAATTATTTGACAAATGGGACGGAGGATGCTTTAGAAAGCGATCGCAAGGAGTTAATTCAGTCTATTCGCAAAGATATCTCAAAATATCACGATTTACAAGCCTATGATGTTCTACTCTTGAAACCAGGAACGATTCCCAAAACCTCTAGCGGAAAAATTCAACGCCATCTCTGTCGCGCTAATTATCTCGCCGGAAAACTAGAAGTTTGGTAAGTCAATCGATTTTGGATTGGCTTTTATTTAAGATAAATTAGCAAATTTAATCCAGGAATGGTTCGAGAAAGCGTCCATAATAATAAAACAATGTAGAGAATTCCTAAGCTCCATTGGTACCAAACTAAGGCAGAAATGGTTCCAGGAAGATGGCGATCGCGCAAGCGAATATCGTTAAATCCTAATTTAAGAAAATTGTTCAAACTAAAGTCATAATAATTCAGCCAATTCCAGCGACGTTCCCAAATTAAAGGCGTGTAGCGATCGCGAAAAAAAGGAAATTCAGGAATGACAGGTAAGCGAACAATTAATAAACGCAACTGTCGCATACTTCCATCTTCAACCAAGTAGGAAGAGTCTATCAAATCATGATAGCGACCTTTTTGATAGAGACGAAAAACTAATCCCATAGGAATAGGAAATAAAATTAATCCCAGACAGGTCAGCGTTATCCAAGGTAGTTCGGAAGAGGCAAAGATATTTGTCAGACCAATTAACGCTAGTAAAACGACACTTGCTGTCATCAAAATTGTATCGTAGCGATTGGGAATAATGGGAGTAGGAATGCGCCGTCGCCAGCGATCACTCAACCAAAATAGAAATCCAAAATAACCAATTGCTAGAATTCCCACCCCGAAAACGAGACTAAAATTTGTACCATAGTTACTTAACAAAATTAGCAACGTTAAAAAGAGCCAATGACTCAAATTTTGAACCCAACGAAATGTCCAAAGTTTTTGAAATAAGAGTCTTAATATATCGTTTCCCAGTTGTTGAAGTCTCAATTTTTCTTTTGTATATTCAATTTGGTTAGCATCGGCAATCTGTTCTAATTTACGAAAGTTCCGAATTAAATTACGAATGACTGTCTCATTTCCTTCGAGTTTAGGCAATGAAATTTCTCGTCCGATAACTCCAGTATCTCCTAAGATTTTAGCTTGGTCGGAATCAAAAGCTAATCCTGCAACATTTAGAGACGTATTAGGGGAAAATAAGGCATTGCTAAAATCAACTTGTTCTAGAAGTTTGACATCTTGAAAGTCTATTAAATCATCAAAACGAGTGGAGCGAAACGCAATAGATTTTTCAAAAGTTGAATTACTGAAAGAAAGAGATTGAAGAAAATGACTCTTGGAAAAAATAACGCGATCACGTCCATTAATTTGACTAAAATCAAGATTTTTTAAACTCTGTATTTGAGTAAAATTCGCTAACTGAGTAAATTCAGATTGACTAAAATTAGCCTCTGATTGAAAATGACTTCTTACAAAATCAGCACTGCCTAGAAAACGGACTTGACGGAACTTTGCCGAACCAAAAAAAGTACTATTGTTAAAATTAATCTTTTGCCTAAAGGTTGTTCGACTAAAATCCGCCATTCTGCCAAAACGAGTTTCCGACCAATTTGCCTCTTGAGCGAAGGTTGCATCTGTTGCTTCTACTCGTTGTAAAAAAATTGTCTTCGCAAAATCTATTCTCCCCGTGCAGTTAGAACCATTTAAAATCAAAGGGCCTCGAAAAACAGTTACTGAGGTAATTTGTTCACCAGGTTCTGATAAAAAATGCTTATCTCGTTGGAGTTCTTCTTGTTCTGTTGGCGTGAATAATTGGGGTAATGATACTTGAGAAAGCGGCGTTAGTAAACCTAATTGACTCGCCATCAATTCTCCTTTAATTAATGATTGACTAAAATCTAACCCTATCGGTTGTTTAGAACGATTGAGGTGAGCTTGTAATTCTTGATAAAATTGCTCTCGAAAAGCAGCATTTTCGCTAGTTAAATCGATAATAAAATTCCGTAAATCAATCGTAGAAACTCCTTCGCTCAAGATAGGAGAATTAAGGCGCTCTTGCAGGACGGGTAAAGTTAAAGCAACTCTCTCTGAAGCAGCTAAAGCAGGAAAGGCAAACAACAAAAGCAAGAAAAAGACCCAAGAACAAATTTTAGTCATTAGTGATTGGTGAGAAGGTGACTGGTGACTGGTGATTAGGAAATTCTTCCCCTTGTCCCCTTGTCCCCTTGTCCCCTTGTCTCCCCACACTTCCCACACTTCCCCCTCTTCCCCTCTCCAAATCACGCC
>CAYTUO010000191.1:0-8489 GCA_964441015.1 uncultured Pleurocapsa sp. | reverse complement strand
TATGGGATCTTCGCTCAAGGCTTGTTTGAGCTTAGTTGTTACTTTGTGTGTATAAATTTAACAAAATTGTTACGAAATGTCAATCATTATTGACAAATAAACCAAGATAAGTTTAATTCAATCTTTCAGAAAAATCGAGAAGAATTCGCGATCGCGCTGAATTTCCGATTCAAAATGATATACAACTTCGTAAAAGTTTAAATAAGCTACAGGAAAAACAAAGTATTACAACAATCCTTCAATAATTATTTCAAGCAAGTGCTAATCAATTAGTGCAGCCGTGATAATCAGGGTTAGGAGAAAAATAAATATTTTTTCTTCTGCTATTAAAGTTTAACTCCATCTTTTCAAGCTACATGAGAGGTAAAGAGTATGGATATTCCTAATGTTTTACAAAACTTTGTTCAATATATTACAGAAGCATTTGCTCGAATTTTTGGCCCTAATGATGATGAGTATCCTAATGTCGGCATACAACCTTTTGAGGGAGATCCCTACCAACAAACCTCAGAATCAGAGTGGTAAGGTCAACTAGAAAAAAGAAACGTTACCACAGAGGTTTTGAGCGATTTTAAGTTCGGTGGAGAAATTTGTTTATCTTCACCGATTCTCTTTTTGCTTAAAGAATTTAAACTTAAATAAAAACCCCAGAAAAAATTTTCCGAGGCTTTTCGATTGCTAATTTATTAACAGTTTATATTTTCGTTTAGCTAGCTAAAACAAGGTTAGATGCGTCTGCTATCTACAACCGTTCTGATGGAGAGTTGAGTCTCCCTTCGATAGCAGTAAAGTGGAGGAAGCGATAGAAACTCCACACCGCCTTTTATCGTGGGTTTATCAAATACACCGACTACACATTTGACATCGCTCTCCTTCAATATGTAGCTTGGGAACACAACGGCAAAACTTCCCTTCGGTGTCATTGTGTTTTGTGATCAAAGTAACCCTACTTTCCTAATAAGAATCTTAAGTCAGATGTCAAAAAATCTGCGCTATAAGTTACAAAATATGAATTAGGAAATCTTATCAATCTGAGTGACCGTTTCAGGATTTAGAAGCGAGGGAAATCCTTGAGTAATGCCTAAATACAAGCATCAGCAATCAACTCTCGCGCTTGAGTTTGCGTAGTTCATCTTGTAGAGATTGCAACTGTTGGCGTAAAGAATCGACATTTTCTGTTTCTGATTGTTGCGATTCCTCATCTTCGACGACAATTTCAATCAGACGAGGTTCTTGTGGTTGAGATGGGGATGCTTCCGACTCTTGGATGGGTTGTTGTTGAGCTTGTTTGATCATCTCGTCAACGTACTTGCGAGCTTCTTCTGAGGCCATTTCCCCTCGCGCCACCATCTCATCTGCTAGCTTTTGCGCTTGAGTCTTTAGCTCTTGTAAATTACTTCCCGCTTTTTCAGCAGCATAGTCAGCAATTCCAATCCCCAGGTAAAATGCTTTTTGAACGATATCTCCAAGACCAGCCATACTTAAGATTAAAGTCTGTAAACTCGATAATTTCTTACACTTCTTAGGATAAAAGACAAAAAAGGAAAGTGACTACTCACTAGACCAAAATAGATGTTGATGACGTGATCGCGCGACTGGGAATCAGGGATTTTGCTTACCCTTAATCTACCAACGAGAGCTTGGGGTTTTCAAGAACATCGATCGCTGATAACTGACTACTGATAACTGAGCAAAGACGTTGTAAACTTAGCTTTGCTGCGGATTTTGAGGATAAGAAATGGAACTAAAATACCCAGAAGATCTCAGATATCTCGACTCCCACGAATACGTCCGTTTAGATGGAGAGATTGCTACTATCGGCATTAGTGCCTTTGCCGTCGATCAACTCGGCGATATCGTATTTCTAGAATTGCCCGAAGTCGGCGAAACCCTAGAAGTCGGTGAAAGCTTCGGCACGATTGAATCTGTCAAAGCGGTTGAGGATTTGTATCCTCCCGTCTCCGGTACAGTTATCGAACGAAACGATGCTATGATTGATTCGCCAGAACTCATTGCAGACGATCCTTACGGGGAAGGGTGGTTATTAAAAGTGCGAGTGAGCGATCCCGATGACGCGCTTGCCGACACGCTATCTGCGGATGAGTATCGATCGCAGGTTGAAGGCGAATAAATGGCGATCGCAATTGTGTTAGAGAAGTTGCAAGTTGTTTTTGAGGGTTTGTTACAAAATAATAAAGAGGTAGCGCCAGAGTTCATCCTGGTGATACCCGACAACCCTATATAGCAATTTGCCCAAGATGCCTAATTTGGAGATCGCAGCTAATCAAGAGACAAACAACCTGCAACAGCTTTTCTCAGCAGAAGTCTTGATACCATTCACCGATTCGTTTGTCAAGCGGCACATTGGCCCGAGTACGGACGAAATCGAGCAAATGCTCAAAGTTTTAGGGTTTTCTAGCCTGGAAGCTCTGATTGAGCAAACCGTACCCGCGTCAATTCGACTCGCTCAACCCCTAAAATTACCAGAGGCACAAAGCGAATACGCAGCTTTAGCGCAGTTAAAGTTGATCGCTTGCAAAAATCAGATATTTCGCTCATTTATTGGCATGGGGTATGACGATTGCCTTACCCCACCCGTTATTGGGCGTAATATCTTAGAAAATCCGGGATGGTACACCGCTTACACCCCTTACCAGGCAGAAATTGCCCAAGGACGGTTAGAAGCTCTGTTGAATTTCCAAACCATGATTGTTGAACTGACTGGTTTGGAGATTGCCAATGCGTCCTTACTTGACGAAGGGACAGCTTCCGCCGAAGCGATGAGCATGAGCTATGGGTTGTCCAAAAATAAGGTCAATGCGTTTTTTGTCTCCAGTAGCTGTCATCCCCAAACCATTGAAGTCGTCAAAACTCGCGCTAATCCTTTAGGTATTGAGGTTATCGTCGGAGATCATCGCTTCTTTAACTTCGACCAACCCATTTTTGGCGCACTCCTTCAGTATCCAGCTACCGATGGGACTCTTTATGACTATCGCGAATTTATCGCCAAAGCTCATCAAGTAGGCGCTCTGGTTACGGTGGCTGCCGATCTCCTCAGCCTTGCTCTCCTGACTCCTCCAGGCGAATTTGGTGCAGACATTGCCGTAGGGAACACACAACGCTTTGGCGTGCCGCTAGGCTATGGAGGCCCTCACGCGGCTTACTTTGCTACAAAAGAGGCCTACAAACGTCAGATTCCGGGGCGAATTGTCGGTGTTTCTAAAGACGCGCAGGGTAAACCCGCTCTGAGATTAGCGCTGCAAACGCGAGAACAGCACATTCGTCGAGATAAGGCAACGAGTAATATTTGTACGGCTCAAGTTCTGCTGGCGGTTATTGCTTCTATGTATGCCGTTTATCACGGTTCCGAAGGAATCAAAAAGATTGCCCAACGGGTACATCAGTTAGCCATAATCCTAGCAGAAGGCTTAAAGCGCCTTAATTACAAGATTGACTCCGAACTTTTCTTCGATACGCTTTGCGTTGGCGTAGGCGATACAGGAGCAAAAGCAATTATCAAAGCGGCAGAAACTCGTCGAATTAACCTCCGCTACCTGGATGAAAGTTCGGTTGGGATTAGCCTAAATGAAACTACCACCGTACAAGATTTAATCGATTTGTGGCAGATTTTTGCTGGAAAAGAAGATTTACCTTTCTCGGTAGAAGAATTGCTTCGAGGCGCAAAATTTGAGTTTCCTGTAACCTTTGCTCGTACCAGTAACTATCTCACCGATCCGGTTTTTAACCGCTACCACTCAGAGACAGAATTGCTGCGCTACCTGCATAGGCTAGAAGCTAAAGATTTAGCGCTCAATACTTCCATGATTCCCTTGGGTTCCTGTACGATGAAGCTGAATGCAACGGCTGAAATGGTGCCCGTAACTTGGCCGGAATTCGGCAAGCTGCATCCTTTTGTACCGCGATCGCAAGCTGAAGGCTATCAAATTCTTTTTCAACAATTAGAAAGCTGGTTAGCTGAAATTACGGGTTTTGACGGGATTTCTCTGCAACCCAACGCCGGATCTCAAGGTGAATATGCAGGCCTGCAAGTCATTCGCAAGTATCACGAAACGAGGGGCGAGACGCATCGGAATATCTGTTTGATTCCTGAATCTGCTCACGGAACCAATCCCGCCAGTGCGGTGATGTGCGGCATGAAGGTGGTAGCGGTCAAATGCGATCGCGATGGGAATATTGACCTCGATGACCTCAAGGAAAAAGCAACAAAGCATAGCAACAATCTCGCCGCCTTGATGGTTACCTATCCCTCCACCCACGGGGTATTTGAGGAAAGTATCCTCGAAGTCTGCCAAATTATCCACACTCACGGCGGACAAGTCTATATGGATGGGGCAAATATGAATGCTCAAGTGGGATTGTGTCGTCCTGCCGATTTTGGGGCTGATGTTTGTCACCTTAATTTGCACAAAACCTTCTGTATTCCCCACGGTGGCGGCGGGCCGGGAATGGGCCCCATTGGCGTAAAAGCTCATCTCGTCCCGTTTTTACCCGATATATCCGTTGGAATGAACGGCTATCAGTTCGACAGTCATAGCAACGGCCAACCCAAACAATCGATTGGTGCCATTTCTGCGGCTCCTTGGGGCAGTTCGAGCATTCTCACGATCTCCTGGATGTACATCGCCATGATGGGGTCAGAAGGGCTAACGGAAGCGACTAAAGTGGCGATTCTCAATGCCAACTATATCGCTTATCGTCTCGAACCTTACTATCCCGTCTTGTTTAAAGGCAAGGAAGGGGCAGTTGCTCACGAGTGCGTGATCGATTTGCGTCCTCTGAAAAAACAGGCAGGAATTGAAGTGGAAGATGTTGCTAAGCGGTTAATGGACTATGGTTTTCATGCGCCTACGGTTTCTTGGCCCGTACCGGGAACGATGATGGTAGAACCCACAGAAAGCGAATCGAAGGAAGAATTAGACTGTTTCTGCGATGCGATGATTTCTATTTATAAGGAAGTTGAAGCGATCGCGCAGGGGAAGTTCGATGCGGAAAATAATCTCCTTAAAAATGCGCCCCATACGGCAGAAGTTTTGATTTCAGGAGAGTGGAGTCGTCCTTATTCGCGCGAAGAAGCGGCTTATCCTGCCCCTTGGACAAAGGAATATAAATTCTGGCCGCCTGTAGGACGGATTGATAATGCCTACGGAGACAGAAATTTAGTCTGTTCCTGCGAGGGCATGGAGGCGTATAGCAGTCAAAGTTAAGGTTAGGACATTTCAAAAGACTAGTAGATCGAAAACGGAGTTTTAGATCAGCGATCGCCAACCCAAAAATCCCCTCTCCATCGCTGACTTTTCGATCTACTGAAGTCTCCCTATTTCGGCAGGCACGCACAAAAAACCCCGGCGCTTGAACCGAGGTTGTCTAGGAGAAATCCATTGTCACAGAGAAACCAAAATCTCAAGCTTTTAGCTAACTGTTAAGGAAACTAAAACGAGAGCCATGACGAACAGAGTAGCGATCGCGCCTTGAAGTGCATAGCTGCGTCGCTGTTCTGGAGAAGGGTAAATCGCATAGTACATTTTTGGCTCAGTGGCGTAGTTGTTGAGAATTCCTCTGTCGTCAGTGGTGGTATACATAGCGCGTTCCTTGTGTTTGTTGTTGATTGACCTCTGTAAATAAATGTAACAATTTTATTAAAAATTGTAAAGAATATCTTGACAAATTATTTTCTATTGCTTTCATAAAATGAACTTATCACGATGAGGAGGGAAATTGGAGCAACTGTGTCGAGCGATCGCCTCATCAATCCATTAACGAATGACACACACATCTAAAGCCAGATTGAGGTTAGTCCACACGCGATCGGCCGTCAACACTTGAATACCAAGCCTCAGCCCCAGACTTAAACAAGCGCGATCGCCAAGAGACAGCCCATATTGACGAGATTGCTGCCAAAGCCGCCCCGCCACCTCCGCATCCTCCAAGGTAAAGGATTCTATTCTCATTCCCAAAGCATTGAGATCATCGTGCATCCCATCAACAACTACACCAGCAGCGATCGATTTCTGCATCACCTCTGCCCAATTGACGCTCGAAATGACCGACTCAGCCAGCACCGCTTCAACCGCTTCACCACCTGGTTCATCCTGCAAATAGGCAAGCAAAGCCGAAGCATCGAGAACTGCCTTCATGCACTTTCCTCTGTGCTAACTTCTTCGCGACGTTCTGCTATCAACTCATCAGCAAGACTAATGCCCTTCGGTAAGTGTGAAAAGCGAGCTTTAAGCCGTTGTTTAATAGTTCCCTGTTTTTCGAGAACAAGCCGTCCCTCTTCAAGACGGGCGATCAGGATATCACCTGTTTCAAAGCCAAGCAATTTCCTTAAAGATGCAGGAATAACTAATCGACCTTGGGAACCCAAATGGACTTCTGCGTATGAAGGTAAGTCAGACATACTAGTATCAGTGGTCAGTTATCAGTAATCAGTTCTTTGATGAAAGGATTTTAGCGCTGCTCCTTCGCTTCGCTACGTGCGCGGCGGTTTTGGATGAAAGGATTTTGGATTGATCCACTTACCAATCACCAATCACCGATCACCAGTTATTTCTGCCAAGCTGCACTAGGAATTTTCATACTACAAAACAAGATATCTGCTGAGAAATAGGAGAGGATAGACCTTCAAGCAAGCCAATCTAATTTTCAGGGGTCGAATTGGGCAATGTGTTCGGGGGCTGTTGATTCTGCAATTGCTCGCCTCGTTGACGCTTGAACTCTTCGGCCGCATTTCTAATACCAGACTCTGTATCCTGCTGAAACTCGCCCATGCTGCGACCGCGACTCATATTAGCACGATGAATCAGTTCAAAGGCATTAAAAGAACCTCCTCCCAGACTACCACCCAAAGAATTTTCTTCGTTGCTTTGATAGGGCGCTGGGTCGGGAGAATTGACCGATTGGGCTAGGGTTGACTGTCCGAAAAGTGCGATCGCGCCGATGGTTGTCCCCAGAGAGAGACTTAAAGTTAATGCTAATTTTTTCGGGGTAAGCGTGTAGTTTTTCATGACGATTGCAATAATTTATCTAAAATGTCGGGTGAAGACCCTACCTAAAAATACTATCAAAATACCTACATTTTAGGTAGGGATGAAACCCGACCAGTTGCTCAACGCCGAAGGCATCTATCTAAAATTTAACTTTTTTGCATAAAACAGATAACTCATGCTATCTTTACCTTAAGGAGGTATCAGGCATGGGTAACAAAACGTATCGTTTTAGACTGTATCCCAATGAAGAACAGAAAGCGTTCTTCGGGAAGTGCTTTGGATGTTCTCGCTTTGTCTATAACCATTTTTTGCGCTTAACTACCGATGTCTATGCTGACACCAAAAAGAGTTTAAGATATAAAGAATGGGCCAAGCTGCTAACTCATCTAAAAAAAGAATATAAATGGTTGAAAGAAGTTAATTCCCAATCTTTGCAACAAACTCTTAAAGATTTAGAAACGGCTTATGTAAGATTTTTTAAAGGTTTGGCTAAATTTCCTAACTTTAAGAAACGGTCAAATAGGCAGTCTTTTCGAGTCCCTCAACATTTCTTAATCACAAAAGAAGGTAAATTAAAACTGCCCAAAATGACCCTGATTAAAATGGTCATTCATCGAGAAATTGAAGGGGAAATCAAAAGTGTAACCATTACTAAAACAGCATCAGGAAAATATTTTGCCTCTATCGTCACTGAATTAGACATTCCCAAAGCTCCTTTAAATGGTGAAAAAATTGGGATAGATCTTGGAATTAAGGATTTTTGTATTACCTCAAAGCCTGAAAAATTTCCTAATCCCCGTTATTTTCAACGCTCATTAAGACGCTTAAAAATTAGACAAAGGAGGTTAAGTCGAAAAGTTAAAGATTCTAATAATCGCTCCTCTGCAAGACTTAGAGTAGCTAAAGTTCATGAAAAAGTAGCTAACCAACGATTAGATTACCAACATAAAATTAGTCTTCAACTAACGTGCGAGAACCAAGCTATTAGTTGTGAGGACTTGAACATTAAAGGAATGGTAAAAAATCGAAAATTAGCGAAACAGATTAGTGATGTAGCCTGGGGACAATTCTTAACGCTTTTAGAATACAAGGGAGAACTATACGGCTGTGAAATAAAAAGGGTAGAGCGCTTTTTTCCCAGTTCTAAAAGATGTTCTCATTGTGGCTATATCAAGAAAGATTTAGCCCTCAAAGATAGAGAATGGACTTGTCCCGAATGCCATACATCGCATGATCGTGATGTCAATGCTTGTCAAAATTTGTTGCTGTTCTCTGAATTAAAAATACCGTTGGAAGAACGGGAATCTACGCCTAACCAGACAGTTGAAATGCTGTGTATCAAGAGCGGAGCGTTCTTGAGGGTAGGAAGCCCCAACTATATTGCTTGAAATTAGTTAGGGTACTTCACAGAACCTGGAAACAAATCTTTTAGCTTAACCAGGCATTCATCCCCACGCTATACCGTCAGGTTAGCGGTGGGAT
>CAYTUO010000190.1:0-8490 GCA_964441015.1 uncultured Pleurocapsa sp. | reverse complement strand
CAGGAATTTTACCAATGCCAGTGCGAGCAAGTTTGGTGGGCCTGGAGTAGCGATCGTCCGCCATCGGAGCTTGCCAATCGGGTTGAGTGAATTTAAGTCCTCAAAACCAGATATTCTACTAAATATCAAAGAACGAGGCACTCATTTAGAAATGCAATTTTCCAAGATTTTGATTGCTAATCGAGGGGAGATTGCCCTGCGGATTCTGCATAGCTGTGAAGAACTAGGAATTGCTACCGTCGCGGTTCACTCCACAATCGATCGCCACGCGCTCCACGTTCAGCTTGCTGATGAAAGCGTCTGCATCGGCCCTCCACTGAGTAGCAAAAGCTATCTCAATATTCCCAATATTATCTCCGCAGCCCTGACCCGCAACGCGACAGCGATTCATCCTGGCTATGGATTTCTCGCCGAAAATGCTCGTTTTGCCGAAATTTGCGCCGATCACAAAATTACTTTTATCGGGCCGTCCCCCGAAGCCATTCGCGCGATGGGAGATAAATCGACAGCCAAAAAAACGATGCAGAAAGCAGGAGTCCCTACCGTTCCTGGAAGTTGGGGACTGGTAGAAGGAGAAAAAGAAGCAGGAGCGATCGCTCGCGAGATTGGCTATCCCGTGATGATCAAAGCGACGGCGGGGGGTGGCGGACGGGGAATGCGCCTAGTCAGGGAAGATAGCGAATTCTCTCGCCTGTTTCAAGCCGCTCAAGGAGAAGCTGAAGCCGCATTTGGCAACTCTGGCCTATATATTGAGAAATTTATCGACCATCCTCGCCATATCGAATTTCAAATTCTAGCCGATAGCTACGGGAATGTCATTCATTTGGGAGAGCGGGAGTGTTCGATTCAACGGCGACACCAGAAATTGCTCGAAGAAGCCCCCAGCCCAATTTTAACCCCCCCATTGCGCTCAAAAATGGGAGAAGCTGCCGTTCTCGCCGCTAAATCCATCAACTATGTCGGCGCGGGAACCGTTGAGTTTCTGCTTGATCGCCACGGTTATTTTTACTTCATGGAAATGAATACTCGCATTCAAGTCGAGCATCCCATCACTGAGATGATTACCGGATTAGATTTGATTGCCGAGCAAATTCGCGTCGCCCAAGGAGAAAGACTTCAAGTAACTCAAAAAGACCTGATCTTCAGAGGCCACGCGATCGAATGTCGTATTAATGCTGAAGATCCCGACCAAAATTTTCGTCCCCATCCCGGCAAAATTAGCGGCTATCTTCCTCCTGGCGGCCCTGGCGTGCGAATGGATTCTCACATCTACACCGATTACGAAATTCCGCCTTACTACGATTCCCTGATTGGCAAGCTGATCGTTTGGGGCCCTGATCGCGAAACAGCCATCAAGCGCATGCAACGAGCCTTAAAAGAGTGTGCGATCGCGGGAATTCCTACGACCATCAGTTTCCATCAAAAACTTCTCACCCATCCGGCTTTTATCGCTGGGGATATTTATACCAAGTTTGTCGAAGAGCATCTAATGAATAAATAAACCCAAAATCTCAATGCATTTTTCTTAGAACTATTGGTAGCAAAGGACACATGACCAATGACCTCAAAAATTTGATAACCTAAGCTAATAACTTGTAGCAACGTAGATGAGCGTGGATATAGTAATCGGTCAGGGAAAAATGGCTCGACGAGCCTACGGAATAGATGAAATTGCACTGGTGCCTGGAGTGCGTACTTTAGATCCTAGTTTGGCAGATACTCGCATTCGCTTTGGTGGGATTGAGCGAGAAATTCCCATCATCGCCAGCGCTATGGATGGCGTAGTAGACGTGCGGATGGCTGTGCTGCTCTCAGAGCTAGGAGCAATGGGAGTGCTGAATTTAGAAGGCATTCAAACTCGCTATGCCGATCCAGAGCCAATCCTAGACCGCATCACCTCAGTAGGAAAATCCGAATTTGTCGGGTTAATGCAGGAACTCTATGCAGAACCCATTAAGCCCGAATTAATCCAACAGCGAATCCAAGAAATCAAAGCAAGAGGAGGCATTGCCGCAGTCAGTCTCACGCCAATTGGTGCAGCGAAGTATGGGGAAGCCGTAGCCTCGGCAGGTGCAGATTTATTATTCGTTCAGGCAACAGTCGTTTCTACGGCTCATCTCTCGCCAGAGTCTGCCATTCCCTTAGATCTCGTACAGTTTTGCCAAGATATGCTCATTCCAGTCGTTTTGGGGAATTGCGTAACTTATGAGGTGGCCTTAAATTTAATGAAAGCAGGGGCGGCTGCTGTTTTAGTAGGGATTGGCCCAGGTGCAGCTTGTACTTCTCGCGGCGTGTTGGGAGTAGGCGTACCTCAAGCTACAGCCGTTGCTGACTGTGCTGCTGCTAGAGATGATTTCGAGCGAGAAACCGGGAAATACGTTCCCGTCATTGCCGACGGCGGAATTATTACTGGAGGGGATATCTGCAAGTGCATTGCCTGCGGTGCCGATGCTGTTATGATTGGCTCTCCCATCGCCAGAGCAGCAGAAGCCCCCGGACGAGGATATCATTGGGGAATGGCAACGCCTAGCCCTGTACTGCCGCGCGGAACCCGTATTAACGTTGGAACGACAGGAACAATACGAGAAATTCTCACGGGGCCTGCCAAGTTAGATGACGGAACTCATAACCTTGTAGGTGCCCTCAAAACCAGCATGGGAACGCTAGGCGCGAAAAATCTCAAAGAAATGCAGCAAGTTGAGGTGGTCATTGCACCTTCATTGCTGACAGAAGGCAAGGTTTATCAGAAAGCACAGCAGTTGGGAATGGGCAAGTAAATCGAATGGGCGGGGATTTCTCGTTCCCCTTTTCGAGGGCTTTTCACCTTGAATAAGGTAGTAGTTCAGGAGTTCAGTAGAGACGTTGCACTGCAACGTCTGTACAGGAGTTCAGTAGTAGTGCGATCATACCGCTCGCTAGTCCTTAGTCCTTAGTTTCTCTCTCTTCCCCGATTCGTGACAAGTTAAGATGAGGCACAATAGAATATAGCCAGTACCTGTAAGCTGACTCTTGTTAAGAGTTCGATCGAAAAAAATTTAGTGAAAGATCGTCTGACTGATTCTAAGTTAAATCCTGAAGAACTATTTCCCTTTGAACTGGATGATTTCCAGAAAAAAGCGATCGCCGCTCTCGATGCCGGAAGATCGGTTGTCGTTTGCGCTCCAACGGGTTCGGGCAAAACCTTGATCGGAGAATACGCCATTTACCGCGCTTTGGCCCAAGGAAAGCGAGTCTTCTATACAACTCCTCTAAAAGCCCTCTCCAATCAGAAGTTTCGAGATTTTCAAGAGCAATTCAGCCGTTGGGGAGACCCAAGCGACAGCGATAAGGTTGGTCTGATTACGGGAGATGTGGTCTGCAATCCCAACGCCGCGATCGCGATCATGACCACAGAAATTTTCCGCAATATGCTTTACGAGACTCCTATCGGGCAAGTGGGAACGTCGTTAGAAGATGTGGCAACAGTGGTCTTAGATGAGTGCCACTATATCAGCGATCGCGGCCGGGGAACCGTCTGGGAAGAAGCGATTATCTACTGTCCGCCCACTATCCAATTAGTTGCCCTCTCCGCCACGATTGGCAATCCAGAAGAACTGACCGACTGGATTAATCAAGTTCGCCTCGCTGCTCGAACTAAAGGAAATGGAAAACAGCCCATCTATAGCTGCGAGTTAATTAACTCTGATTTCCGCCCCGTTCCCTTGCAGTTCTTTTTCAGTACCAAAGAAAAGCTCTATCCGCTTCTCGATCCCAAGCAAACTACTCTCAATCCCCGTCTCAAACCCAAGTCTCCCAAAGAAGAAAAACGGCGGCGCAGGCGAGAAGATTGTCCGAGTATTCTCATGGCGATCGAGCAGCTACAGGAACGGGATTTACTGCCAGCAATTTACGTCATTTTTAGCCGTCGAGGATGCGATCAAGCCGTTCAAGAACTCGACGACTTAGTCCTAGTCAATGAAGCAGAAGCCAGAGCGATCGCCTACCGACTGTTAGTTTTCTTTTTGTCAGAGAATCCCGATTTACAAGAGCAACTGCTGGCATTTTTTGCCGTAGAGAATCCTATTTTGCAGGAAAAACTCCGCAACTTCCTAGCTAACAATCCCGATGCAACTTCCCAATTACTGGACTTTTTAGGCGAAAATGCCTCCGAACAAAGATTAATTTGGCAATTTTTAGCAGAACGTTCTCAATTTATTCGATTCGACCAGCTAGAACCGATAACTCGCGGTATTGCTGCCCATCATGCGGGAGTGCTGCCCGTCTGGAAAGAGTTAGTCGAGCAATTGTTTGAGTTAGGGCTAGTCAAGGTGGTCTTTGCAACGGCTACCCTTTCGGCAGGAATTAATATGCCAGCCCGAACGACCGTCATTTCTGCTCTGAGCAGGCGCACGGACGATGGACACAGTATGCTTACCCCTTCGGAATTCCTACAAATTGCAGGACGAGCCGGACGACGGGGCAAAGATGAGGTGGGGTATGTAGTGACGGTGCAGACTCCCTTTGAAGGGGCAAAAGAAGCGGCATATCTAGCTACATCTGGAGCAGAACCCCTGAGAAGCTGTTTCACGCCCTCCTATGGCATGGTACTGAATTTACTGCAAAAACATTCTTTAGAAGAAGCCAAGGACTTGCTAGAGCGGAGCTTTGCCGAATATCTGGTACAGTCAAAACTAGCGCCAGAAAAAAAGGCGATCGCCCAACTGACAACAGAACTGGCAAAAATTGACGTGGAACTCGCAGGACTCGACGAGCGCGAATTTTCCAGCTATAGCAAGCTCAGAGAACGTTTTAAAGAAGAAGAACGCCTTTTCAAAATCCTTCAGCAGCAAGCAGAAACGAGCAGAAAGCAGCAAATGATCCCTCTGCTAGCCGAACTCCCCCCAGGCAGCTTGCTGGCGCTCAAGGGTAAGCACGTCAAGGTTGCTTCTCCCCTCTCGGCCGTTTTCGTGACCCAAATCCCGGGTTCGGGACAAGCCCCCGATTTGGTTTGTTTGGGAGAAGATAACCGTTGGTATATCGTCACTTCGGCTGATGTAACGGACATTATTCCTGGCCGCCTGCCGGAGAAGGCGATCGCGCAATTATCCATCCCAGAGTTAGAAACTTCTCGCCACTACGGTTCTTGGCACAAAGGAGACGAGATAGCGGCTAAAATCAGCGAGCAAATTTCTCAGCAAGCAGCAACCCTACAAATCCCCTCTGAAATCATTGCTCAGCAGCAGAGGATGGCTCAAGTTCAAGCGATGCTAGAAGTCCATCCCATACAACAGAGGAAAGATCCCGTTCGTCTGCTCAAACTCCAGCAACGTCGCCTCTCTTTGCGCGAACAACTCCATAAAAGTCAAACCAAGTATAAGAGACATCAGGCTAATAAATCCTATTACTGGCAAGATTTCCTCAATTTAATTGCAATTTTGCAGGAATTTGGAGCGCTCGATGCATTAATGCCGACTCCTCTAGGAGAAGCTGCCGCAACCATTCGCGGTGAAAACGAACTTTGGCTCGGTTTAGCCTTGAAGTCAGGAGAACTTGATCGCCTCGAACCCCATCACCTAGCTGCCGCCGCTAGCGCCTTGATTACTGAACCGCTTCGCCCCGATACTTGGACGAACTATCCGCCGCCACAAGAAGTCTTAGAAGCCTTTCGGCGCACTGAGTTACAAGGAATTAACTTGCGCGAGATCCGAAGACAACTCTACCAAGCCCAGGCCAGGTATGATATTGCCATTCCCGTTTGGTTAGACACGCAGTTGATGGGTGCGGTAGAACAGTGGACATTAGGAACCGAATGGAACGAACTTTGTGACAACACCAGTCTCGATGAAGGGGATATTGTCAGACTTTTGCGCCGAACCATCGATCTGCTCTGGCAAGTGCCTCAAATTCCTGGAATTTCCCTATACTTAAAAAGCCAAGCCAAAATTGCGATCGCGATGATGAAACGTTTCCCAATTTGAAGATAGGAACAATTTAGCTGAATCTGGCATTGATCCTGTCGCCAAACTTCGTTATGGCGCAGGAATGAATGCCACACCGCTTTATTGACTAAAGTCGTACAGATGAACTAAAATAGATAAATAACTCTTATTGGTTTACAAGGTAATGACTTGGGCTAATGATTCGAGTGATAGCGGAAAGAAGGACGTAGCTTGCTGAACCTGACCCGCCGTAGTGGGTTAAACTACGATAAAAAGCACAGTAGTTAAAGATTTTGACCTTCGGAACGAGGGGTAAAGCCTATCGCCTTGATGTAAGACCAATGTAGCTTGCTACAAAGGCTGTCGATTGGGTAGGAAGCCTATACTTCCGCTAAGCGGCAAGTGTAGGTAGTTCACATTAAGCTATATATTCATGCGTAGTCGAACTTTGGGAAAAATATGCAAATAATTCCAAGGATAAAGGATAAGGAGACGACTCGTGTTAAAAATCGCTACTAGCTGCAAAAGAGCAGCTTTAGGTCTAAGTATCCTCAGCCAACGCCAAAGCAAAGTTTTAGCACTTATTTCTTATCTTTTACCCTTTGCCATAATTGCCTCTCCAGCTAGCGCAGTTACCGCGCGATTGGGAGTCGTCAAAACCAAGGACAATGCCTCGCAATGGGAAGAAATTACTAAACGGATTAAGGCAACAGGCGTGGATTACTGTATTGTCGATGCGTCTAAATGGCAAGACGAAACCGATTTTGGTGGAATTGGCGTACTGTTTTTACCTAACGTAGACAAGATCGAGCAAATTCAAGCCGCAGTGTTAGAGAGATGGATCGGTCGAGGCGGGCGCGTCATCGTCACAGGGCCGACGGGGAATCTATCGCTACCAGAAGTCCGCACACAATTGCGATCGCTCTTTGGAGCCTATTGGGGATTCTCTAACTCCTTTCCGATTACCCTAGAGGTCGTTGACGGACAGCTACCCCTAAGCCAACAAGGACTTGCCAGCACCCTAGTGGGCGGAACTCTCATTCCCACCGCAGTCGATAGCCAACCCGCAGCTATTTGGCTCACCGACGAAAGATTGCCAGCCGTTGTCGTCTCCAATCGCGCTACAGTGATCGGCTGGCGCTGGGGCATGGAAGGCGTTGCCTCACCCGCTTTTGATACGGCTTGGTTAACAGCGACCCTCAATCGCTACGGTCTTGGTCGTCAGAGTAACCTCTCTCTGGTGAAGCGATCGGAACCCACCCCATGCAACGAAGGGAATCCCTTGATGCCTTCCCGACAAGAAGCTCCAATTCTGCCACAAGAACAGAGCCGCACTTTGCCAGGGCAATCCCAAGCTAAACCATCCATCGCGCCTTCTGTTCCCTTCTCCAGTCCTGCCCCAGAAGAGTTTGTGCCTCCTTCAAGCAACTACAATGGCGCTCTAGGGCTGTCTCCCGAACGGGTGAAGACGATGAACCAAGAATTAGAAAGCCTGATCGCTCGATTTGAAAGCACCCTACTAGCCGCCGAAGCAGCCAATAGCAGCGTGAATTCATCGACAGAAAACGCGATCGCGCAGTCTCTCAACAATAGAGTCAGTACTTCAGCCGATAGCGCAACCTTCACGAAAGCCAATACAGCAAACGGTTGGTCTCATCGAGCCATCACTGAAGCCAGAGAAAGGTTAGAAAAGTTTCATCACTCCCTCGACCAAGGAAATTACACGCAAGCACGAGAGCAATGGATACAAGCGCGGCGGACGCTTTGGGATAATTATCCGACCGCTCGCTCATTGGCCCAACCAGAAACTCGCGCCATGTGGCTCGATCGCGCCACGATTGTCAAAGCCAGATCGGAAGCTGATTTAGCCAAAATTTTTGACCGCATGGCAGAAGCGGGAATTAATACGGTTTTTTTTGAAACTCTCAACGCAAGCTATCCCATTTATCCCAGTCGAATCGCCCCCGAACAAAACCCCCTCACCAGAGGCTGGAACCCCCTCCAAGCTGCCGTCAAGTTGGCGCACGAGCGGGGAATGGAGCTACACGCATGGGTTTGGGCGTTTGCCGCCGCCAATCAACGCCACAATCAAGTTCTCAACCAACCACTTGACTATCTCGGCCCCGTCCTCTCCCGACATCCCGACTGGGCAATTAGCGATCGCAAAGGGAATGTCTTTGACTACGGCTCTCAATATCGAAAAGCCTTCCTCGACCCCGCTAATCCAGAAGTTCAGCGCTATCTTTTAGCCCTCCTGGAAGAGATCGTCAGCCAATACGATGTCGATGGGGTTCAACTCGATTACATTCGCTATCCCTTTCAAGACCTAAAATACAATCGCACCTTTGGCTACAGTGAGATAGCGCGGAGTCAGTTCAAACAGATAAGCGGAGTCGATCCCATCGAGATTTCTCCGAGTCATCCTCTTTGGTCTGGGTGGACTTCTTTTCGCATTCGACAAGTTGACAATTTTGTCGCCACTGCTTCGGCTAGACTGAAACAGAAACGCCCCGATCTCATCTTATCTGTCGCCGTTTTTCCGATGGAGAGAAGAGAACGTTTATTCCGACTG
>CAYTUO010000189.1:0-8528 GCA_964441015.1 uncultured Pleurocapsa sp. | reverse complement strand
AATGATAGCCTATGACTGGTTCCGGCGATTTGGGACAGAGCGCTTAGTCTATGCCCTCATGGATTCGAGAATCTGGACTTTTTTACCCGGTTTGGCTCGCCTAGCTACTCAAGTTGGAGCGATTCAGCCCCATCTGGATCTGGCAACTGCCGCTCTGCGTCGCGGTGCTAGTGTTTTAATTTATCCAGGGGGAGTCAAAGATGTATTTCGCCCTTACTCTCTACGGAACACCATTTACTTCTGCGGTCATCGAGGCTTTATCAAACTCGCCTTGCGCGAAGAAGTCCCGATTGTCCCGTTAATTTCCTACGGCGCTCATTCTACCTTGTTCGTGCTAGCCGATCTTTACCCTCAATTGCAACAACTGCATCAGTGGGGCTTTCCCTGGTTGTTGGGAGTCGATCCTGGCGTGTTTCCCCTTTATCTGGGACTGCCTTGGGGGATTGCCGTCGGTCCCTGGCCCAATATTCCTCTGCCCATTAAATTACACACTAGAGTTTGCCCTCCTATTGTCTTCGAGCGTTATGGGGAAGACGCTGCTCGCCATCACAACTATGTCGCTCAATGCTACGACCAAGTTGTTCGTCTAATGCAGGATGAGCTAAATCGATTAGTGCAAGAGGAAGAAGAGTCAAAGTAATTCGTAATTGATAATTCGTAATTCGTAATTACAATCAGTGGGTAGCTCGAACCCATTTAATCTTGTTTGAGGGTTTGCGCTTGAAGACCCAAAGCCTGCACCACAGTCTTTTGCACTCTGGAGTCGTTCATCATCAACGTATGCTCTACTGGTAGCTGCACGATGCGGTCTTGAGGCGACAATCGCGTTTCACTGAGGGCGACAATTCCGTCATTGAGTTCATCGCCAAACAGACTCCACCCGCCTGTTAGACCTCCAGTCCCTGCCACAATGGTGTAAGGAGATTCAACCCCTGGAAGCGAGGCAAAAAAAGCTGGGCTAGTGAGGTTCAATCCGCACTGACCCGTAAACCATCTAAAGGGTGGCACTTGCCAAGCCAGTCTCGCCAAGCGGGGCGGCTGGTTCGGCGTACCCAACATTACAATTTGCTCTGGGCATTTGACACCACCTAATCCCAGTGCCGCCCTCGTCAACAAGCCGCCGAGAGAGTGAGCGACAATTCCATAGTCCCCGTGCCTCGCCAGTGTTTGAAGGCGACCCCGCAGACGCTCAACGATGCGATCGAAGCTCTCTGCCAAGGCCATGTAGCCAAACTGTTGAGTCACGCATCCCGTTCGTTGCAAGTACCACTCAAGGCTTAGGAGTGATAAAGGTGTTCGACCAAGACCATGAATTAGCAATACCTTCATTTACAGGAAATAAGGATTTAAGCTTGCTTAGCTGACTGAAGCACAGAAGCGTTCAAAACTTGATTGAGTTTGCCACTGCGATAGCCTTCCAAATCCAGGGTAACGTAGACAAAACCATAACTTTGAAAAGTAGAGATCAGTTTTGGTAAATCGGTGGTGAGGACGAACTCTTTGATTTGCTCTGGCGGTAGTTCAATTCGAGCGGTATCTCCTTCGGAACGAACGCGCAGATTCTTCCATCCTAGTTTGCGTAAATAAATCTCTGCTCGTCCGACTCGTTGCAATTTAGAGATAGTAATTTCTTCGCCGTAGGGGAAACGCGAACTCAGACAGGGTTGGGCGGGTTTATCCCACCATACTAGCCCCAGTTGCTTCGACAATTGACGTACTTCTGCTTTGGTGACTCCGACTTCTGCAAGGGGCGATCGCACGCCTCTTTCTTTGGCAGCTTGAATTCCTGGACGATAGTCTCTCAGGTCGTCTGCATTGACTCCATCTACGATATAAGGATAGCCTCGCTCTAGTGCTAGTGGTTTTAGCGTGTCGTGGAGTTCGCTTTTACAAAAGTAGCAACGGTTGACGGGGTTGGCAGTGTAGTTGGGATTGTCTATTTCGTGGGTTTCTACCAACTCGTGAGGAATGCCAATCTCATCTGCTTGAATTTGCGCGTCTTCTAATTCTTCTGGCAACAGTGAGGGGGAAACTGCTGTAACGGCTAAGGCGCGATCGCCCAAGACCTCGTAGGCAATTTTAGCGACTAAACTGCTATCAATTCCTCCAGAATAAGCGATTAGCGCTCGCTCCATCTCAGCAAAGATTGCCTTGAGTTGTGCTAGCTTGTGTTCGAGCATTTTTGGTTGGTTCGTGGTTAGTAGTTACATCCGTTATCTATTATCGATCCTACTCTTTCATCGTTGGGGACTGGTGAGAAGGTGATTGGTGATTGGCGATTAGTGATTGGGAGATAAGCGTAATAAGTTATCCTAGTCACCTTCTCACCAATCACCGATCACTAAACTGGCAAATGCAAGGTAAAACAGCTTCCTTTCCCTTCTTGCGAAACTAGCGTGAGATCGCCACCGTGGAGTTGTGCTAGCTTGCGGGATAAGGCTAACCCTAACCCAGTTCCTTTGTGTTTGCGACTGAGATGGTTATGAATCTGTTGGAAAGGTTGAAATAGCTTTTCTTGGTCGGCTTTTTTGAGGCCAATGCCAGTATCTATTACTGAAAACTCCAGCCTATCTCCATCGCGCTGAACTTTGAGCGTCACTGAACCTACTTCAGTAAATTTGATGGCGTTAGACAGTAAGTTAACTAAAACTTGTTTGATGCGACGCTGATCGGCTTTGCAAAGATCGACATCAGGCGCAATTTCTAGTTGCAAGTCTAGGCTTTGTTCTCTTGCTCGCGATTCTACTATTGAAAGAGAGGCAAGACATAAATCCTCAACCGCCACAGTTTCTAAGAAAAGTTCTTCGCGATCAGCTTCAATTTTCGAGATATCTAAAAAGTCATTGACCAGCGATAATAGATGTTCGCCAGAAGCAGCAATGGCACCCACATATTGCTGTTGCTTTGGATTGAGCGAACCGTAGATTTCATCTTTCAACATCCGAGCAAATCCTAAAATTCCCGTCAGAGGGGTGCGTAATTCGTGATTCATGTGAGAAAGGAATTGACTTTTAGCTCGATTGGCTGTTTCGGATTGTTGTTTTTGAGCTTCTAAATCTTTGTTACAGTCTTCAAGTTGTTTCAGAGTTTCTTGAGTTTGAAGGTTATATAACGCGATCGCGATTTGTTGAACAACATATTCAAGGGTATCTATTTCTTCGGATGTAAAAGCTCTTCGTTCGAGTTGCGTTTGCAGCGTTAAACTTCCAAAAAATTGTCCTCGAATAAAAATAGGGACGTGGAGGAAAGACCCGGTTAGCTCATTGAAATGAAAGTCGAATTGGCTAGCTTTATTTTTGTTTTTGAAGGTTAATATTTTTGACTCTTTCCATAAAGAAAGGCTCAAGGTTGATAGAGGAATGATTCGCTCGTTACTACACCATTCTTGCTCGATTTGATTGGTCTGTTGCGCTAGGTTAAAAATCATGACGCGATCTACCTGAAAGCTTTGCCCAATGAGGTCGAGAATATCGGCCAAAATTTCTTTTGGAGAGAGTTCGCAATTGAGTTTTTGATTAATCTTGCCAAGCAATTCTTGCTGTAATTTTTGCTGTTGAATTTGTTCGTCTAACTGAGATTGAACGATCTCGATCGCGCATCGATCTACTAAACTACGAACCAGCTTTAATTCTTTTTCAGTCCATTGACGATCACGATCGCACGAGTAGAGAAAAATCTCTCCTAAATAAGACTGTTGATAAATTAAGGGAACGAGTAAAAGCGAACGAATTTTATAGGTTTGGGCAGCTTGTAGAAAAAAGAGAGGCAATAGGCGATCGCTCTCAGCAAAATTTAGCAGTTGTCCTTGACGCAGTAAAGATTGATAATCTTCTACAATTTCGTAACAGAGGTTGAGGAGTTTATCGGGTTCTATAGTTGTTTTTGGGGGGTAAAAAATATTCCTATTTCTCTCGCGATCGCAGCGCAGCATCAAGAAACAGCTAATCCCCAGTGTTTCAGAAAATAAATCGACCAGATTTTGCAAGCGTTTATCCCATTCTGGAGTCTCTTCTATTGCTTCATCTGCTTGGAGAATGTTGGATTTTTTTGAGGTGATAGATGCTAGTAGCATTTTCCGATTAACTTAGTTAAGATTTTTAGAAAATTATTCGATCTTTTAAAATTCCCGTCGCGAAAAAATTAAGATGGCAATTGACAAAAGAAATGCTGCATATAAAATCCCGTATAAAGCATTACTTAAAAGTTCTCCAGAACTCGGTAATAATCCGTAAACAGCTTGATTTTTTAGGTTTAACCGTTCTAAATCTGGAAGAATCAGATAAATCGTTTGAGTAATCGACTCAACAGTTTCGTTTTTACTTAAAGCACCCAGCTTGAGCAAATTGCTACTAATGTGTCCCATTAAGTAAATCCCAAAACTAAACAACGTTGCCAAAATTGAACTGGTGAAAACCCCAAAAAGCATGGCAACGGCAATCAATAATGCTAGTTCGATGCCTAAAAATAATTGGGATACTAAAATACTTTCCAGAGGATAGGTAATTTTCGATAGCGTTAGAAGCGCTAAATAAATGCCTGTCATGATAGTTAACATGACGGTCAAAACAGCAGATAACCCCAAATGTTTACCCACAATTAATTCGGCTCGACTGAGGGGTTTAGGAATTAGTACGAGGACAGTACGCTTCTCTATTTCCTTGTTAATCAGTCCCGTTCCAACAAAAATAGCGACAATAGCGCCTAAGAGAGACATGGCACCTAATCCCAAATCAAGAAAAATTTTCTCGTGAGTGCCGATAGAAACCTCTGGTAGGAAACGCAGAGCGATCGCGAGGAGCAAAGCAAAAAATCCTACAAAATAAAATATGCGATCGCGTATTACTTCCCTAAATCCATTAGCAGCAACTGTCCAGATTCTAGCTATACTCATGAAAATCTAATTAGCATTCGATCTTATCGTTATTCCATCTTTTCTAGCTAGATTCCATCTTAGTATCAGAAGCTAACAAGAAGTTCAAGATATTGCAAAATCTATCGCAAGAATGATGAAAAGATAAACAGTTACCAGTGATTGGTGATTGGTGATTGGTGATTGGTGATTAGTGACTGGTGACTGGTGAGAAGGTGATTGGTGAAGAGTGATTGGTGAGAAGGTGATTGGTGAAGAGTGATTGGTGATTGGCGATTAGTGACTGGTGATTAGTGACTGGTGATTGGGAAATTTTCTTCCCTGTCCTCCTTGTCCCCTTGTCCTCCTTGTCTCCCTTATCTCCTTATCTCCTTGTCCCCTTTGTCCTCCTTGTCTCCCTTGTCTCCCTTATCTCCCTTATCCCCCTTGTCCCCTCTGCACCTGAAGCTCCTCTGCCCTCTGCCCTCTGATAACTGATAACTGATAACTGATAACTGATAACTGCTCTCCACACTCCCCACACTTCCCCCTCTCTCCCTGCTCCCCCTGCTTCCTTCTGCCTTCTTGCACTAGGGGTAGAAGCTTAATTGAGGCAAACCCAAAGTCTCTTCCCATCCCATCATGAGGTTCAAACATTGCACGGCTTGACCTGACTGACCTTTAATTAAGTTATCAATCGCTGACATGACGATAACGCGATCGGTGCGAGGATCGACTTCAATGCCGATATAGCAGAGATTAGTCCCGCAAGCCCATTTCGTTTGAGGATACACCCCATTGGACAGGACTTTGACAAAGGCGGATGAACGATAAAAAGCACTGTAAATCGTAATCAGATCGTCTCGGACTAGTCCAGGATCTCGCAGGGTTGCATAAACCGTTGAGAGAATCCCCCGTACCATCGGAATGAGATGGGGAGTAAACTGAACTCTTACCTCTTGTCCGGCTAAATCACTGCAAATTTGCTCGATTTCTGGCGTGTGGCGGTGTTTGGTTACGCCATAAGCCCCCAACGAATTATCCGCTTCTGCTAATAATAAATGGGTTTTAGCTTGACGACCGCCGCCAGACGTGCCCGATTTTGCGTCGATAATTGCCGTTTCGGGGACGATTAAGCCTTGTTTGAGTAAGGGAGCCAATGCCAACAGGCTAGCGGTAGGATAGCAACCCGGACAGCCGATCAGTTGAGCTTCTCGAATCTCATCTCGATACAATTCTGGCAAGCCATAGACTGCTGTAGCTGCCACTGCGCGATCGCTGCGGTCTTTTTTATACCAAGCCGTATAAGTATCGAGATCGCTAAAGCGGTAGTCAGCCGATAAATCTAGAACTTTAGTGTCTCTTGCTACTAGCTTGGGAGCCATTTCGCAAGCCAACCCATTAGGCAAACCGAAAAAGACCACCTGACAGCGAGAAGCTACGACATCGAGATCGATAGGTTCGACACTCAGATCGACGCAATGACCGAGATGGGGATAAAGGTCAGAATATGGCTTTCCTGCACTGCTGTCGCCGCCGAGATAGACAATTTCTACCTGGGGATGCTCCTTGAGCAGTCGTACCAGTTGCACGCCACCGTACCCAGAAGCCCCAATAATTCCTACTGCTATTGTGTCTGAATCCCTCATATTCCTTACTTCCTAGTCACCGCGCCTATTAGTTTAACTTTGGCTGCATTTTAGTATCAATTTTGAAGATTAGATCGAAAGTTTTTGATAAGATTTTGTGGCCTTGAAGGCAAGGTGGAATCGGCGCGATCCGCGAAGCGATCCCTTCGGAAATCGCGCTCCCCAAAATTTATCTGGGACTTGTAAGAAATTTATAAGCATAGGATTCATTTCTCCAAAAATCTGGATAAATTTAGCTTACAGTATTCATTTTCTCGTCTGAAAAGCCTTTTATCGATGAGTATTAACACGAATCATCTGTGATCTTCATCACCCGCCGCTAATTCCTAAAGATCCCGTGAAAAGTAAGCTGGCAAAGGGGATGCTTTTTGCTTTGTTGTGTTACTATAATTATGTGCATGTTCATGACCCTGGTTTTATATGCAAGTCTCTAAGAGTAAACTAAAGGCGAAACTGCTGGAGTATTTGCGTTGGGCTGAATCTCAAGATGAGGAAATTGTGATTACCGATCATGGCAAACCTGTACTGAAAATCTCTCGGTACACCACCTCACCAACAACAGAGGAATTATTTGGTTCAATGCGCGGTAAAGTTACCTATTTTGAAGATTTAACTACACCCACTTCGGAAGAATGGGGCGAAATATGAGTGTGGTTTTGGATACTTGTGCTTTAATTTGGTGGAGTCTCGATCCACAGAAGCTATCACCAATTGCTCAAGAAACTTGTCAACAGATGGACAAAGAAAAGAATGGGCTTGTGGCTTCTATTTCTATCTGGGAAATAGCAATTAAGATTAAAAATAAGAGGTTGGATTTAGGAATTTCCTTAGATACTTATGTAGAAGCTCTAAAACAATCTGATGTCATCCGAATTGTTGCTATTGATGAAAATTTGTGGTTAAAAAGTGTTGGTTTAGAGTGGAATAATCGAGATCCGGCGGATAGGGTTATTGTTGCTTTAGCTAAACAATATCAAGCTTCTTTGGTGACAGCAGATCGATTTATAGCAGACTTTTATCCTTCAGTAATTTGGTAGAAACCTGAGTTCGCGCTTATTCTTTCCCCTGTTGCACTTCGGACTGTATGACTACACAACTTACAATGGTAAGAAAAGATAATTTAAGATGTTAGCGATCGCTCCCAAATCCTCGTCAATTTTCTTGACCTTGATCGAAATTGTTTGATTTTAATTGTATCATATTAATCCATTCTTTTTCCCCAATACTAGAAGGTTTGCCAAACTTATTGGTTGTGCGATCGCGCATTAGTCCCCACGAACCGTGAGTGATACTATCAAAAACGACTGCAATTCCTAATGGGGTTTGAAGGTTGATAGCGGCAGCACTGTTGAGTGCAGGAGTCCAATAAACTCGATCGAAGAAAGAATCTTGCTCTCGAATCATGACGGGATCTCGACCCGCTTGACGCAAAATATTATGCAGAGTGGCATCTTTATTTAAGCTTCGATCTTTGTTTTTCAAACGACTCAGATAAGGTTGTAACTCATCAGCAAAGATTGCTCCTTCTGCTTCTGTAGTAGAAAGCTTAAAATAATATAAAATTATGACTTTATATAAATAAATTAGTTGCCTTGATTAAAAATTAAGAAGATAGGATTACTTCTTGCTCAAATTGCCTTAATGCCACACTTGAACCCTGATTCCAGGCTAATTCAACATATTTTGGTAAAATCGTTTTCACATCTATCTGACTAAACATCAGACTATCAGGACTTTCTTGATAATTGTCTCCTGCAAGAAGATAAATGATTAACTTTCCTGGACGATAAATCCATAATTCAGGAATTTGTAAAGGTATATAGGCTTCAACATCGGTTATTGAGGTTAAATCAACCTCTATCGCTAACTCTGGCGGAGGATCAACCGCTAAATCAATTTTTTCCTTACCTAAAATTGCCTGCCGATTGTTAATATAAAAGCACGTATCAGGTTCGACACCCGCTTGTTTAAAGCGTTTGAGGGTAATAGGATCAAAACATTCCCAATCTTTCTCTTGGGAGCGTAATAGA